>JBHADS010000600.1:0-9522 GCA_041855185.1 Lautropia sp.
CCCGCCTCTGGCGGGTGTATTCAACCCCTGCCGGATCTGGTCGCGGACCGGCAGACTCAAGAAGGAAATGTGATGCAAGTCATCGCTCAAACGCGCAAAGAAGTGGGGTCGAGTGCGAGCCGCCGCCTCCGTCGTGCGAACCAGGTTCCCGGCATCGTCTACGGTGGCGAAGCCGCTCCCGTGCAAGTCACGCTCGATCACAACGCGCTCTACCATGCGCTGCGCGTCGAAGCTTTCCACTCCTCGATTCTCGACCTCGAAATCGACGGCAAGAAGCAACAGGTTCTGCTGCGCAACGTCCAGTGGCACCCCTACAAGCAGCAAGTGCTGCACGTCGACTTCCAGCGCGTCTCGGCCAACCAGAAGATCACGGTCAAAGTGCCGCTGCACTTCGTCAACGCCGAAGTCTCGCCGGCCGTCAAACTGAACAAGGCCGTCGTCAACCACGTGATGACCGAAATCGAGATCCAGGTGCTGCCGAAGGATCTGCCCGAGTTCATCGAAGTCGACCTGTCGAGCCTGGCGATGGATCACTCGATCCACCTCAGCGCCGTCAAGCTGCCCAAGGGCGTCAGCGCCCACATCGCCCCCGACACCGACCCCGTGCTGGCCTCGGCCACGCTGGTGGGCGCTTCGGACGCCGATGCCGGCGAAGCCGCTGCCGACGCAGCTGCTGCCGACGACAAGTAAGCACCACGCAGGCTGCCGGCCGTCTGCAACGACTGCCCCGGGAGCTTCCGCTCCCGGCACAGCGAAGCATTCAGCCGCCACCCTGCCTCCTGCTCAGGGCGTGTCGTAAAGGCATTCATCCCCGCGAAAGCCCCTCAGGGCGTGCAGAACAAGGCATCAAACCCGCGGAATCCTTGACACGCTCTCCTCCAACGGGCCGCCAGTCGGCCCGTTTGCACGTCCACCGGCACCGGGCACCCGCCTGGGCCAAGATTCCGTCTTTCCTCATGAGCGCACCCCGACTGATCGTCGGCCTGGGCAACCCCACCGACCAACACGCCACCGACCGCCACAACGCCGGCTTCTGGTTCATCGACGAACTCGCCCGCCAGTTCGGCGCCCACCTGCGGCACGACCCCAAATTCCACGGCGAAGTCGGCGAGGCCCGCATCGGCACCCAGCTCGTGCGCCTGCTCAAACCCACCACCTACATGAACCGCTCCGGTCAGGCCGTGGGGGCGCTGGCCCGCTTCTACCGGCTGGAACCCAGCGACATCCTCGTCGTCTACGACGAACTCGACCTGCTGCCCGGCTCGGCCCGCCTCAAACTCGGCGGCTCCAGCACCCACAACGGCCTGCGCGACATCACCGCCCACCTCGGCGGCCCGCGCTACTGGCGCCTGCGCATCGGCATCGGCCACCCCCGCAGCCTCAACCTGAAGCAATCCGTCGTCGACTTCGTGCTGAGCCGGCCCAGCCGGCCCGACCAGCAGGCCATCGAAGAGGCCATCGACCGCAGCCTGCGCATCCTGCCCGAGCTGGTCGGCAGCGGCAACTGGGAAATCTCCACCCAGAAACTGCACGCCGCCGACCCCGAAATGGTCGCCAAGGCCGCACGCAAGAGCGCCCCGGCAGAATCAAAAAAAACCCCGCAGGCACAGACAGAGAACCTGCAAAACGCCCCGGCCACCGGACAACACCCCTCGCCCGGCAAACCGGCCTGATACCGCAGCATCATCAGGGAACGCGGCCAGCCCCTTTGCCCCGCATTCCCTGCCCTGGCGGTTTGACAGAACGCCCAGACGCGCTTTCAATCCCCTTCAGGACACAGAACATCCGGACATGCCGCGCATCGCCCGAAACCCGGACGACCGGCATGTCCCCGTCCGAACATCCCCGGACACCCACGGCGGCCCGCCCCGGCGCAGCCCGCCGCACCTCACACCCCCTACAGAAAGGACCCTTCATGGCACTGCAATGCGGCATCGTCGGCCTGCCCAACGTCGGCAAATCCACCCTCTTCAACGCCCTGACCAAAGCCGGCATCGAAGCAGCCAACTACCCCTTCTGCACCATTGAACCGAACGTCGGCATCGTCGAAGTCCCCGACCCCCGCCTCGATCAACTCTCGGCCATCGTCAAACCCCAGAAAGTCCAGCCCGCCATCGTCGAATTCGTCGACATCGCCGGCCTCGTCGCCGGTGCCAGCAAAGGCGAAGGACTCGGCAACCAGTTCCTCGCCAACATCCGCGAAACCGACGCCATCGTCAACGTCGTCCGCTGCTTCGACGACCCCAACGTCGTCCACGTCAACGGCCGCGTCGACCCCATCGCCGACATCGAAACCATCGTCACCGAACTGGCACTGGCCGACCTCGGCACCATCGAGCGCGTCCACGCCCGCGAAATCAAGAAAGCCCGCGCCGGCGACAAAGACGCCCTCAAACTCACCACCCTGCTCGAAAAACTCCAGCCCCACCTCAACGAAGGCCAGCCCATCCGCTCCCTCGACCTCTCCGACGAAGACAAGGCACTGCTCAAGCCCTACGGCCTGATGACCCTCAAGCCCGCCATGTACGTCGCCAACGTCGCCGAAGACGGCTTCGAGAACAACCCCTACCTCGACCGCCTGCGCGAACACGCCGCCAAAGAAAACGCCCCCGTCGTCGCCCTCTGCGCCCAGATCGAAGCCGAACTCGCCGACCTCGACGACGAGGACAAACTCGCCTTCCTCGCTGACCTCGGCCTCGAAGAGCCCGGCCTCAACCGCCTGATCCGCGCCGGCTACGACCTGCTCGGCCTGCAGACCTACTTCACCGCCGGCGTCAAGGAAGTCCGCGCCTGGACCATCCACAAAGGCGACACCGCCCCCAAAGCCGCCGGCGTCATCCACACCGACTTCGAGCGCGGTTTCATTCGCGCCCAAACCATCTCCTTCGACGACTTCATCCAGTACAAAGGCGAACACGGCGCCAAGGAAGCCGGCAAAATGCGCGCCGAAGGCAAGGACTACGTCGTCCAGGACGGCGATGTGCTGAACTTTCTGTTCAACGTCTGAAGCAGCAAACCAGCCGGCTGCCATCCTGCAAGAACGGCAGCTGGCTTGCTGCGCAAAATATTGGCACTCGGACAGCAGAAAACCGAAGACAAAGGCCCGAAGCACTCCTGAGCCCGACACAAAGATCGGTGTACACGCAAAAAGAAAACCGGCGCCACAGCCCCTTTCCAAAGGAGGGGCAGTAGCGCCGGCCATGTGCTGAAAATCTCCCACTCAGTACACGCAATGATGAAAAACGAAACTCCACCGAATAGAACACCGAAACACTGGATGTCGTTCAAGGATCAATTGCAGCTACTGAAATCACGAGGCATGCAGGTCGACGATTACAATGCCGCGCTCGACTACCTGGAACGCATCGGCTACTACCGGCTGAGCGGTTACTGGTACCCCATGCGGCGCATCGACCATGCAGAATCCATGCGCAAGAACACCCCGGTCCGCGCAGACGATTTTGTACCCGGAAGTCGTTTCGAGGATGCCGTCCGCCTCTATGTCTTCGACAAGAAACTCCGCCTGCTGGCACTGGATGCGCTGGAACGAATCGAGATGGCGGTGCGTGTTGATGTTGCTTACGTACTAGGCAAGCGACACCCATTGGCTCACGAGCGCCCAGAATTCCTGCACGGCGCATTCACAAAAAAAACAAGCACCAAAGAAGAGCACTCAGGCCAGACGCCGCATCAAATCTGGCTAAAAACCTACGACAAGCAGGTTCTTCGATCCAAGGAGCTACCGTTCGTAAAACACCATCAGGAAATATACGGCGGGAAACTGCCAATCTGGGTAGCCATCGAAATCTGGGACTTCGGCATGTTATCCAAAATGTTTACCGGCTTGAAGCATGAAGACCAGGAGAGCATTGCTCACGCCTATGGAGCGGAAAACGCCAAAGCCTTCTCCAATTGGCTGCACAGTCTGAACATCATTCGCAACATATCCGCCCATCACAGTCGGCTTTGGAATGCCAATATCGGACCCAAGTCAGCCATTCCAAGAAATTGGCCCGGCACACTCAACAACAGGCGTCCATTCTTCTACTTTTGCCTGATGCAGCACTTTCTGCGACACATCTGCCCAAACTCGACATGGGGAGATCGCTTCAAGGATCTGCTCGCCACGGGCTTCCCAACTGCCATGCACATCGCCTTGAGTGACATGGGTACATGCGATAACTGGGAAGAATGGAAGCTTTGGCAAAAACCGAGCCCCTGAAATGAGGATCGGCGCGTACCCCCTCCTAGGAGAAGGCAGTGGCGCCGGTCATATTAAAGCCTATGTTAGACACCGCCCCCGCAGCTGTCAAGCCCGCCCGCCAAGGGCAGAACTGAAGCTGATACGCGGCATCCTCAAAAGAAAACCCCTCGGCGGGAGACTGCAGATGCAAAGTCCAGAGAGGGGCCATGTTGCAATGATTCTTTCATTTGCCCCTCCATCTGTCAACACCTACCCGATCAACGGACCTCGGGGGCAGGATACCCCCCCTCCGGGCACCCCTTTGCGGACGTTGGCTCAAGAACAGGCCAATCATTGAAGCACAGAACCCCTAGCCAGGCGGTGTTCCACGACCTCAACGCCCTCACAACGCACCCGATTCTGCCAGCAACTGCAGCCATCTCCCAACACCAGCCACCACCCCCTGATGCAATAAAGCCACCGCCCCTATAATCAATATCCTTGCCAGCCAATAAAAGCTTATCAATCAGGGGGTTGGATCGTGAGTGACCAGTTTTTCAAGCAGCCCATCCTCAACTCACCTTACGACTACCCTTCCCGACACTGGGAGCTGGATGACAATGGGCAACCCACCCAGCAGATCATCGAGTCTCGCAGGGCATCCAACTTCGTCACGCCTATCCCCAAAGCCCGCAAGCATGGCAGCCAACAAGGCACCCTCGCGCTGGACGAAGACGACAAGCTGGCCACCGACGACGGCCAGCGCTACCACCATTCGCAGCTCATCAATGCGGTACGGCGCGAAGTTGACGCCTGGCGCCGCCTACCGCAACCTCAGTGGCGAGTGACCCCCGAAACGGCTCGTTTGCTTGAGCATTGGCGCAATCACAAGTTTGCTGGCATTCGCCCGTTCTTCTGCCAGGTAGAGGCAGCGGAAACCGCCATCTGGCTCACGGAAGTAGCCCCTCAACTCGGCAAACAAGGCGCGGCCTTTCTAGAGCACCTGCAAAAAGCCAGTACCGATGCCAATCCCGGATTGATGCGACTGGCGTTGAAACTGGCTACAGGCGCCGGCAAAACCACCGTCATGGCCATGCTCATCGCCTGGCAGACCGTGAATGCCGTCCGTCATCCGCAAAGCAAAAAATTCACCCGAGGCTTTCTGCTTGTGGCCCCTGGCCTCACCATCAGGGACCGGCTGCGCGTACTGCTGCCGAATGACACTGACAGCTACTACAGCAGCCGAGAAATCGTGCCTCGTGACATGATGGACGATCTGAAGAAGGCCAAGATCGTCATCACCAACTACCATGCCTTCAAACAGCGCGAGCGAGTTGCGCTATCCGCCGGCGGGCGCCGTCTGCTGCAGGGGCGCACGGGCGATCCGCTCAACACCCTGGAAACCGAAGGCCAGATGTTGCAGCGCGTGATGCCAGAATTGATGGGCCTGAAGAACATTCTGGTCATCAACGACGAAGCGCACCATTGCTACCGTACGAAACCCCAGGGCACGGATGAAGACACCAAGGCATTCGACAAGGATCAGAAAACCGAAGCCGATGAAAACAACGAAACGGCACGACTCTGGATTTCCGGCCTGGAAGCAGTGAGTCGCAAGC
The DNA here is from genome assembly GCA_041855185.1 of Lautropia sp. Taxonomy (GTDB): domain Bacteria; phylum Pseudomonadota; class Gammaproteobacteria; order Burkholderiales; family Burkholderiaceae_E; genus Lautropia. The sequence continues at coordinate 5,803 of JBHADS010000600.1, forward strand.
TCGGCCTTCTTCAAGTCATAGACCTGTCGGCCACACCCTTCTTTCTGGCTGGCTCGGGGTACGTGGAAGGCACACTTTTCCCGTGGACGATGAGCGACTTTTCGCTGATGGACGCCATTGAATGCGGCATCGTCAAGTTGCCGCGCGTTCCGGTAGCGGACAACATTCCCGGTGCAGAGGTGCCGATCTACCGCGAGCTCTGGAAACATATCGGCAAGAAGATGCCCAAAAAAGGGCGCGGCAAGAACGCAGCGCTCGACCCCCGGGATATCCCGCTGGAGCTGCAAACTGCACTGGAGGCTCTCTATGGCCACTATGCAAAGACTTTCGATGTATGGCAGAAGGCCGGCATCAAGGTTCCGCCCTGCTTCATTGTCGTGTGCAACAACACCGCCACTTCCAAACTGGTATTCGATTACATCTCGGGCTTCGAGCAGACCAACGAAGACGGCTCGATCACATATGTGCCAGGCAAGCTGGCACTCTTTCGCAATTTCGATGAACATGGTGAGCCACTGGCACGGCCGAACACCCTGCTGATCGACAGCGAGCAACTCGAATCCGGCGAGGCGCTGGACGACAACTTCCGAGGCATGGCCAAAGACGAGATCGAACGCTTCAAGCGCGAGATCATCGAACGCACAGGCGACCGCCAGCAGGCAGAAAACCTCACTGACAGCGAACTGCTGCGCGAAGTGATGAACACCGTGGGCAAACAGGGGCGCCTGGGTGAGCAAGTACGCTGCGTGGTGTCGGTATCGATGCTGACAGAAGGCTGGGATGCCAATACCGTCACGCACATCCTCGGCGTGCGCGCCTTTGGCACGCAGCTGCTCTGTGAGCAGGTCATTGGCCGCGCCCTGCGCCGCCAATCTTACGAACTGAACGACCAGGGCCTGTTCAACGTGGAGTATGCCGATGTATTTGGCATTCCCTTCGACTTCACGGCCAAACCCGTCATCGTCACCCCTGCCAAGCCGCAGGAAACCATCGCGGTCAAGGCTCTGCTCCCCGAACGAAACCATCTGGAGATTCGCTTCCCGCGTGTACGGGGTTATCGTGCTGAGCTGCCAGAAGAACAGATCGAAGCACGGTTCAGCGAAGACCACCACCTCGTGCTGACGCCAGAGATGGTCGGCGCCACCACCACACACAACGCGGGCATCATTGGCGAAGGGGTGGAAATGAACCTCCATCATCTGAATGATGTGCGCCAATCCACCCTTCAGATGGAACTGACAAAGCACCTCCTGTATCAGCACTGGCGCGATCAGGGGCAGGAGGCACGCATCGCCTTGTTCGGCCAGCTGAAACGCATCGTACGACAGTGGCTGGACGAATGTCTGGAATGCAAGGGAGGCACCTATCCCGCGCAGCTGATGTACCGCGAGCTCGCCAACATGGCTTGCCAGCGCATCACCAAAGCCGTTACCGACGATCAACTGCAAAAGGGTAAACAGGTCAAGGTGATTCTCGATCCCTTCAACCCGACAGGCAGCACCGCTCACGTCCGTTTCAACACCTCACGCACCGAACGCTGGGAAACCATTGGCCTCGATGGCCAGCCAAAAAATCAGGTCAACTGGGTTATTCTGGACAGCACATGGGAAGCTGAGTTCTGCCGTGTGGCAGAAGCGCACCCCAGGGTTCTCTCCTACACAAAGAACCATAACCTCGGGCTGGAAGTGCCCTATCGGTATGGCACGCACAACCGCATCTACCTGCCGGACTTCATCGTGCTGGTGGACGATGGGCACGGCAGGGACAACCCGCTACACCTCATTGTCGAGATCAAGGGCTACCGACGTGATGACGCGAAGGAAAAGAAATCCACAATGGACACCTACTGGATTCCCGGCGTCAACCACCTGGGTACGTATGGACGCTGGGCTTTTGCCGAGTTTGGCGACGTATACGAGATGCAGGACGAATTCGCCAGAAAACTCGAAGAGCAGTTCAAACAGATGATCGAAGCCGTTGCTCCCGAGAAAAAGGAACACTGAAATGGCAGCAAACAAGATGCAGGACACCGGCAAGAGCGTCGAGCAACTCACGCATATCAGTGCCAAACGCAAGAACATCCCGACCGTCGAACATCAGTCGGTCATGCAGCACCACGAGCAGGCGCCGCTGAAGGTCAGCTATCCACGTGGCGCTCATGGTCTGGACGATGAAAAGGCACAACGCAACCCTGACCTGGACCCACAACTGATCTGGCGCGGCAAAGACCAGCAGGACTGGTCCGATCTGGTCGTCAACGCACCTCCCCTCTACATCCAGGAAAAAGTCAAACCCAAGGTTCTCATCGACGACCTGCGTCGTGCCAGCGAAGCCGCCGCGCAGCAATCAGGCACGCTTGACCTGTTCAACGACTTCAACGGCTTACCCGAAGGGGCCGACCGTACCGAGTTCTACCAGCACGAGGGACACTGGCAAAACCGGATGATCCTGGGCGACAGCCTGCAGGTAATGGCATCTCTGGCCGAACGCGAAGGCTTGCGCGGCAAGGTGCAATGCATTTATTTCGACCCGCCCTATGGCATCAAGTTCAACAGCAACTTCCAATGGAGCACCACCAGCCGCGACGTGAAAGACGGCAATGCCGCACACATCACCCGTGAGCCCGAGCAGGTAAAAGCATTCCGTGACACCTGGCGCGACGGAATCCACTCTTATCTCACCTATCTGCGCGATCGGCTGATGATTGCACGAGATTTGTTGACAGAATCGGGGTCAATCTTTGTACAGATTGGGGATGAGAATGCTCATCGCGTTCGCACGCTTATGGATGAGATTTTTGGCGAAGCAAACTTTCGTGCAGAAATCAAATTTAAAACTACAGGCGGACACAGTAGTTCATTTATCGCATCCGTCTGCGACACCATTCTGTGGTTCGGTCGGTCAAACTCAACAAAGTATAGAAACCTAACCTTTCCGCGCAAGCCTGGAGATGAAGGAGCAACACAGTACAAATATGGCGAAACAGCCGATGGATTTAGAGCATCCCTTGCTGCCCTAGAAAAGCTTGGGAAAACCCCTCTCAAGATTTTTCAACCCTACCCAATGGTTTCTATGGGGCCAAGTGTCGACGACACATCCGTGGCCTTCGAAGGAAAGAGCTTTCTGCCTAACCGCGGACGTCACTGGAGCGTCAAAGCAAGTGGAACTGAGCGCATAGTTCGGGCAGGTCGAATCTTCACGCAAGGAGAGAATCTACGCTTTGCGTATTCCCTAGATGACTATCCCGTCACTCCACATACAAATGTCTGGACCGATACCCAAACATCCGGATTCGGGTCAGACCGCATCTATGTGGTACAGACCCTCCCTAAAGTCATCGAACGCTGCATCTTAATGGCATCAGACCCTGGCGATCTCGTCCTCGACCCCACCTGCGGTTCCGGCACCACCGCCTATGTCGCGGAGCAATGGGGCCGGCGCTGGATCACCATCGACACCAGTCGGGTGGCGCTGGCGTTGGCGCGTGCGCGCATCATGGGTGCTCGCTATCCGTTCTATCTGCTCGCAGACAGTCCCGAAGGCCAGCAGAAGGAAGCAGAGGTCACACAGACGGCTCCTTCCTCCCAACCCACATACGGCAACATCACCCACGGTTTCGTCTACGAGCGTGTGCCGCACATTACTCTCAAGGCCATTGCCAACAATGCCGAGATCGACGTGATCTGGGAGCGCTTCGAGGCCGAGCTGCAACCACTGCGC
>JBHADS010000601.1:0-4936 GCA_041855185.1 Lautropia sp.
TGATGCAGCTCATGCTGGTTTTCACGAGTCGCGCCAATCCCATTCTTGGTGACTTCGTGCGCCAGGTTTACTGGGCCCGATATGCCGGTGGATACACACAGATCACCAATGAAGACGCCCGTGCCTTTGTCGAGCGAGGCATCGATGACGGCAAGACAGTTAAACGCTGGTCTGAAACGACAGTGCGGCGCGTCTCCGCCTATCTGACCGGATGCTGTGCCGACTACGGAATGCTTGAGCGCGGATTGCGCTCAAGCCGCCGCATCCTGCCGTTTCGTATCTCGCCGTCTGCGGCTGCATATCTAGCCTATGAGCTGCACTTTTCCGGCGTCGGTGATACCGCGCTGCTGACCCATGAAGACTGGCAGCTGTTTGGCCTCGCACGGGAAGACGTGCTGGAAGAGCTCAAGCGACTTTCGCTGAAAGGGTTGCTCATCGTCCAAGCGGCGGGTGACGTGATTCGCATCAGCTGGAAACAACAAGACATGGAGGCGCTCTGCAATGTCCTCACTCAAAGCTGATTTCGACGAGTTGCGCGAGCGCATCCGCCACGGGCGCGAGTTCGGCCATGCGAGCTTCGAGCCGATCTACTACCTCGTCTTTCCGCCAGAACAAATCCTCGAGGTGAAGCAGCAAACACCCGCGTGGGTGGCAAAGCTTCACCAAGAGGGCTGGGACGTGCACACGTTCTCCATTGCCGAACGGATCTGGGCGCTGCTCAAAGACGACCCGTTCTGGTCGCTATGCGTGATGGAAGACAAGTCAGCACCACTGGATTGGAAACGTACCAACAAGGCGTTGGCGGACATCTTGACAGCGGATAACGGCCTACTGAAGCGGCTGGAGGATACCCTTCAACCGCTCGAAGACCAGCAGAACGCGCTGCTCTTGGTAACGGATCTTGAAGCACTGCATCCGTTTATGCGGATCGGCGCCATCGAGAGTCAGCTCCAAGGCAAGTTTCATGTGCCGACGATTTTTCTGTACCCCGGCGTGCGAACCGGCAAGACACGCCTGAAGTTTCTCGGCTTCTACCCGGAAGATGGCAATTACCGCTCCGTCCACGTCGGCGGCTGAACAGACAAAAGAACCCCGGGATAAACCTATGACCATTCGCTCACTCTTCGATCCAAGCAAGGACATCTACCGGACCATCGAGAAGGTCATCACCTATGGCGCCTCGCAAGAAGGCCGCCTCAAGGCTGAGATCTCCGAATACGTGGTCACCGAGAGCATTGAGGAGCAGTTCCGTAAGCTCCTCGATCGCATGCAGCTTGCGATGGAGTCCGGTGGAGAAAATGAGGTGGGCGTCTGGGTCTCCGGCTTCTACGGCTCCGGTAAGAGCTCGTTCACCAAGTACCTCGGCTTGGCGTTTGATGATCAGCGCACCATCGACGGCACTCCGTTCATCAATTACCTGCAGGACCGCCTGCACAAGCCACAGACCAAGGCGCTCCTCAGCACTGTAGCGAAGCGCTTCCCGGCTGCAGTGGTCATGCTGGACCTCGCCAGTGAAATGCTTGCCGGCGCCACGATGGAGGACGTAACAACAGTCCTCTACTTCAAGGTACTGAAATGGGCTGGCTATTCCGACAATCTAGTGGTAGCAGACTTCGAGCGCCACGTGGAGCGGGACGGCCGAATGGCCGATCTGGAATCGCGTATAGCAAGCCAGTTCCCCGGCAAAACGTGGGCGGATGTGCACAACAGTCCGTTGCTTGTGTCTGCACTGCTCCCGAGGATCGCCCACGAGTTCTATCCGGATCTCTTCACCACACCTACGTCCTTCTCCGCAGAAATGAAGGGTTGGACCAAATCGCAGGATCAGCAAACCCAGGAGATGATCGACATCGTCCGCGAGAAGAGTGGCAAGCAGAACATCATCTTCATCGTCGACGAAGTCGGTCAGTACGTTGCCTCGCGTGACAACCTGATCCTCAACCTCGATGGCCTGGCCAAGAACCTCAAGCGGCTGGGTGACGGCAAGGCCTGGATCATCTCCACTGCGCAGCAGACCCTCACTGAGGACGACCCGCGCGCAGCGCTGAACTCCGATAAGCTCTACAAGCTGAAAGACCGCTTCCCGATTCAGATCGACCTTGAATCGAGTGACATCAAAGAGATTTGCTACCGCCGTCTACTCGGTAAATCGCCAGCGGGTGAGACCGAGCTTGGCAAGCTGTTCGATGCCCACGGTCAGGCGCTGCGGCACAACACCAAGCTACAGGACGCCAAGTACTACGACGCGGACTTCAGCAAGGAGAGTTTCACCAATCTCTACCCGTTCCTGCCGGCGCACTTCGACATCCTGCTGCACCTGTTGGGCGCGCTCGCCAAGTCCACCGGCGGTATCGGCCTGCGCTCTGCGATCAAAGTGATCCAGGACGTGCTGAAAGGCGAAGGCGCTTCCAAGGCCATGGCCGATCAGCCTGTGGGCTGGCTGGCCACCACGGTGACACTGTACGACGAACTGGAAAAGGACATCCGCCGCGCCTTCACATCCATTCACCAGGCTGTTGGCAAAGTCCAGATTCGCTTCCCGGATTCGCAGCTCCATCAGGACATTGCCAAGTCCGTCGCCGTGCTGCAGATCCTCGGTAACCTGCCGGTGTCGGTACAGAACGTCGCCAGTTTGATGCACCCGTCCATCACCGCATCATCCCAGCTCGATACGGTCAAGAAAGCCGTCGAGGAGATGCTGAATGACGTGCATGTGCCGCTCGGCGAGAAAGATGGCAACCTCGTGTTCCTCAGCGAGAAGCTGCGGGATATCGAGCAGGAGCGCGGTGCCATTGCACTCCGCACCGTGGATGTGAAGCGCATTTTTAACGATGCGCTGCGCGAGTCCTTCAATCCGCTGCCTCGCGTCAACCTCCACGGCACGATGGCTGTCGCAACGGGTCTGAAGGTCCAGGCCGGCAGCGCCATCACCAGCCTGGCCAGTGATCAGAGCACCATTCAAACCGTTGTCGAGTTGGTGTCTGCCAGCGACTACGACACCGCCAAGAACCGCATGTTGGATGACTCCCGAAGCCGGGCGGCTCGGAGTGTCATCAGGCTTTTGGCTCGTGCTAATTCCGAACTCGACGATCTGGCGAACGAAATCTATCGCTGCCAACGCATCGCCGAACTGCACCGCAACGAGCCCGACCAAGAGGTCAAAGACTATTGCAGCGGCCAACTCGATCGCGCCGCCAAACTGGCTACTCAACTCCAAAGCAAGATCAAACAAACCCTGCAAGCCGGCTCGTTTGTGTTCCGTGGCCAAGCCACAGCAGTATCCACGCTGGATGCCGATTTGCTGGAGGCCACCAAGAAGCTGCTCTCTAACGTAGCCAACCAAGTGTTCGACCGCTATGTTGAAGCGCCGGTACGCGCTGGAACCGACACCGCCGAGAAGTTCCTTAAGGTCGCCAACCCCGCCGCCATCAGCAGTGCGCAGGACCCGCTCGGCCTGGTGCAAACCGTGGCCGGTCGCGCCTCGTTCAAGACTGACCACAAGGCAATGATCAGCATCCGCGACTATATCGACAAGCGCGGTACCGTCGATGGCAAGCGGCTGCTCGACGATTTCAGCAACGATCCGTTTGGCTGGTCACCTGATACCACACGCTACATCGTTGCCGCCATGCTCATGGCGGGCGAAATAAAGCTCAAGGTCTCGGGGCGCGAAGTAACGGCAGCCGGCCAGCAGGCGATCGATGCCCTGAAGACCAACAACTCCTTCAAGCAGATCGGCGTCGCCCTGCGCGACGAGCGCCCGTCCATTGAAACCCTCGGTCGTGCCGCTGATAGGCTCACCGAACTGGTGGGCGACATGGTGATCCCGCTGGAGCAGGAGATCAGCAAGGCAACGGCCAAGCACTTCCCACGCTTCCAGCACGACTATGGATCTTTGGCCGAAAAGCTCAGTGGCCTCGGCCTGGCGGGCAGCGATCGCATCCGTACCTTGAACCAGGACATTGCCGACGTCCTGTTCACCGATGCCTCAGATGCCCCGCAGCGGCTGGGGGCCGAAACGTCCGCCATTTACGATAACCTCAAGTGGGCGCTCGAAGTGAAGCGGGTGCTCGACAACGGGCTCGAGGCCACCCTGCGTGACTTGCAAGCTCATCGCCGCGACATCGAGGCATTGCCCGATACCGGCGTGCCGGGCGAACTGCGCCGCGAACTGAGTGAAAACTTGGGCACTCTGTCCGAGCGCCTGGGCAAAGAGGACTTCTACAAACACACTGCCGACTTCAACTCGCAACTTACCCACCTGAAGGGCCGGGTGCGCGATGCCGTCATCACCCTGTCTGAGCAGCAGAAGCTGCGCTTGAAGGAAGGCGTCGAGGACCTGCAGCGCATCCCTGAGTGGGAAGAGCTCACGCAGGAGGAGCGCGGCAATGCCGTCAACCGACTGGATGGCCTCGCCGTGGCCGCCACGCAGGATCTGGCGGGCCTCAAAAAGCTACTGGCCCGTGACTACGACATCAACAGCACCCTGGACGATCTCAAGCGCTCCATTCAGCGCCAGGGCCAGGAACGCCTACGCCAGCGCATGGAAGAAGAGCGCGCCAAGACGGGCGATAAGGGACCGGCAAAGCTCACCAAGTCGATCGCGGTGCCCATGAAGATGACATCGGCCGCAGACATCGATTCGTTGATTCAGCAGCTCCACGAGATCAAGGCACAGCTCGGCCTCTATGCAGAGATCGAAGTGACGTTCTCTGTTGGCAAGGGAGGCGATCAGTAAATGGCCTTCGACCAAACAACTCGAAACCGCCTACAACGCTTCGTCAACGAAGCGCGCTGGGAGCTGGAAGAGGAATTCACTCGCCAGCTGCAGAACGACTATGGCATGGACCCGCACACGGGCACTGTGGCGGAGCTGGCCAGCCTGCGCCACATCAACGACGCCCAGCGCGAAACCGCCCGCATCCTGCGCGACACA
>JBHADS010000602.1:0-3316 GCA_041855185.1 Lautropia sp.
AGTGCGCGCCGAGATCACGCCGTCATCGGGGGAACGCAACTCGGTATAGCGCCAGTTCTGCCGGCGCGCATCCAACGCCGCCCGCGCCGAGCGAACCCGCGCCTGCGCGGTGCGCTCGGCCACCTGGTACTGCACGATCAGCTGCTGGCTGATGGCCCCCGTCTGGCTCAGCCGCTCTGCCCGGCGGGCATTGGCCTGCGCCTCGGACAAGGCCGCCTGTGCCTCGGACAGCGCAGCGCGCGCCTGGGTCAGCTCGGCCAGCGCTGTCTCGGTGGCAAAGCGCGCCAGCACCTGCCCCTGCGTCACGGTGTCGCCCACATCCACCTGCACTTCGGCCAGCTTCAGCCCGTTCGACTCGGAGGCGATGCTCGCCTCCTGCCAGGGCACGATGTTGCCATCGGCCGGCAGACGGACCGGCAGCTCGATCCGCTGCGGCGCCGCAGTGGATACGGTCAGTGCCGGCTTGGCCTCGGCCTGCTGCAGCGGCGGCTCATCGAGCAGATCCGGGCGCGTCAGCACCACCAGCGCCGCCAGCGACACCACCAGCAGGCACACCCCCAGAAAGACTTTCTTGGAACTTGTCATGCGCAATAGGGAAAACATCCCGATGCGCAGGACCGGGGGCAGACGAGCCGGAACCGGGACAGACACCGGGCAAAGGAAGGAAAATGGAACACCGAAGGGCCAACGGCCGATGGGTGCCCCGGCAGCCCGTCATGGGGCGAAACACCCCATGATGAGTCACCGAATCACATATGTCTATCGGGATTCGGCATGCACAACGCGGAATCCGCGTTTCCGGTTGACCGGCGTGACCCTTTTACCACACGAAACTGTAGGTCAGACCCAGGCCCGCCACCACCTGGGTCTTGTCCAGCACCACAGGGCTCTGCTTGATCCGGTTGCTGAACTGCAGCACCTCGACCCCGGCAAAGGACGACCAGTGCTGATCGAACTGGTGCATCCAGCCTGTCGAGACCGCATAGGCAGAGACCCCGGCATCCACGGTGTAGGGCGCGAAGCGCGTGCGCTGGCTCTGCGCCTCCGTCACCCCGAAGTAGGTCTGGTTGTAATCCTTGTCGGTGTAATAGACATCGAAGCCGAAGGTCAGCAGATCGGTCTCCGTCATCCAGGGCTTGGTGATCAACCCGAGCCGATAACGGTTGCCCCGGTCCTCATAGCCGGAGAGACCGAAATCCGCCGCCGCATCCAGGTCCAGCCAGGGGGTCAGCGGCAGGGTCGCCTGCAGCTCCAGCAGCACGGTGCCGCCAATCCGGCCCATCCCCTTCAGCGACTCCGAGCCAGGGCGGATCAAGCTCTTCTCCTCCAGCCGGCCGTCGTCATAGTTGAGACCCGCCCGCAGCGTCAGCCCGGCGGGGGTCACGTACTCGATGCCTCCACCCTGGATCGAATCGAGGTAGAACATCCCGTGGCGCACCCCCAACATCGGCTGAGCCATCAGCTTCATCTCGTCCGAACCCAGATACCGGGGCTCGCCGCCCAGCGCAAAACCGACACTGACCACCGTCTCCGGCCCCATCGGCTCGCCGGCATCCGGCCCCGCCAGCGAAATCCGCTCGGCTTCGGAAGCACCCTCCCCTTGCGCGGCCGGATCGAGCGTCGGCAGCTCCGCTTCGGTTGCAACGGCCGCCGTGGCAGCCCCACCCAGCAGCGCCACCAGCGCCACCGCACAGAAGGCATTGGCACAAACCGGATGCGCTTTCTTCTTCATCATCACAAAAACAATCCCTGCCCGATATCGAGCCTGACGAGACCAGTCAACACGCCAGCCTCTGCCCCAAGCGTACCTGAGCCACCGGCCTCACGCGGGATGTTCCCTATTGCATTGCAAAAGAAACACATTTATATGAATGGCTCTACAGAATTCTGAAACCGAGCACGCTGGCAAGCGGACGCGCGCCCTGACGGCTGGCTGCCTGGTCAAGCATCGCAGCAACGCCGTCCGCGCGCGGCTCCGGCGGTCTGCCACGCGGGGAGAAGCGCCTCTGCAAGTGCAGGGCACAGCGCCCATGGCTTCAAAGGGGTGGGCAACACCGCCACGTGCGTCCAGCAGGGCTTTCACGGGGACGGATAAGTGCCTGACTTGCTCCGAAGATCTGTCAGAATCAGGGCTTGAGGTTTCGCCCCCGAGCACCGGTCCGCACCGGGTCTTCGCGCATCCCTTCCTTCTCCACGCTGCCGCCATGTCCGATCACGCCCCTGCCCCATCCCGCAAAGCTGCCAAGAAGCAGCAGCCGCTGGCACTGCCCGCCGGGCACGACCAGTTGCTGCTGCATTCCTGCTGCGCGCCCTGCTCGGGCGAGCCGATGCAGAAGCTGATGGAAGCCGAGATCCCCTACACCATCTTCTTCTACAACCCGAACATCCACCCGATCCGCGAGTACGAGATCCGCAAGGAGGAGAACATCCGCTTTGCGCAGAAACACGGCATCACCTTCATCGATGCCGACTACGATGCGGACAACTGGTTCGCCCGGGTCAAGGGTCTGGAAGATGCGCCGGAGCGTGGCGAGCGCTGCACGGTCTGCTTCGACATGCGTTTCGAGCGCACTGCACTCTATGCACACGAACATGGCTTCAGCGCCATTTCCAGCTCTCTCGGCATTTCGCGCTGGAAGGACATGAACCAGATCAACGGCTGCGGCCACCGCGCCGCCGCCCGCTATCCGGGCATGATCTACTGGGACTACAACTGGCGCAAAGGGGGCGGCTCGGCCCGGATGATCGAGATCGCCAAGGCAGAACATTTCTATCAGCAGGAGTATTGCGGCTGTGTCTACTCATTGCGCGACACCAACCGGCATCGTCGGGCGCAGGGCCGTGATCGCATTCGCATTGGCGAGTTGTATTACGGCATGCCGCCCCCTGGGGAATCCGCCCCCGAGCAGGACAACCAATCCCTCAACCCACAGGACCAACGACGTGACGCTTGAAGCCATCGAATTCGTGACCCGACCGCAGCCCCAGGCCAGTGTGATCGTGCTGCACGGCCTGGGCGCCGACGGCAATGATTTCGTGCCGGTGGCGCAGATGTTGAACCCCGGCGTCGGCGTGCGCTACATCTTCCCGCACGCCCCGATGATGCCGGTGACGATCAACAACGGCTATGTGATGCGGGCCTGGTATGACATCCGCAACGCCGATCTGGCACAGCGCGAAGACGAGACCGGGCTGCGCACCTCGATGGAGCAGATCAACGCGCTGATCGAGCGTGAAATCGAACGCGGCATTCCCAGCGACAGAATCGTGCTGATGGGCTTCTCTCAGGGCTGCGCGATGACGCTGCTGACCGGAC
>JBHADS010000603.1:0-4761 GCA_041855185.1 Lautropia sp.
CTCGCGAGGGATCTGCACGTTGAAGCCGACGCTGCAAATACGCCAAAGCCAGCAACTGACGCTGACGCCGCAACTGCGGCAGGCGATCCGTCTGTTGCAGATGTCGACGCCCGAACTCAACCAGGCCATCGACCAGGCGCTGGCCCAGAACCCGCTGCTCGAACGGATGGATGATCCGTGGCAGAACGCGATCAGCCTGCAGCCAGACAGCAGCCTGCGCTACCACGGTGCCGATTCCGGCCCCGGCTGGCAGGGCGAGGTCAACCCGACCCCGAACCATGAGCCCCCGGCCCACGACAGCCACGCCAGCGCCGAACTGCCCACGACCGAGGCCGGGGCCGCCGAACTCTACCCCGCCGCCGAGCTGGATGGCGCAGACGACGGCCTGTGGGGCTTCGAGAACGGCGGCGGTGCACGCCGCGACAGCTTCGACGACGGCGACCGGGGCAGCGACAATGCGCTGATCCAGGAGGAATCGCTGCACGAGCACCTGCTGGAACAACTGGCGGGCACCCCCTGCGACCAGCGGCAGCGCAATCTGGTGCACATGCTGATCGACGAGCTGGAGGACGACGGCTATCTGCGCAGCACGCTGGACGAGCTGGCGGCCGCCTGCCCCCCCGAACTCGCCATCGGGCTCGATGAACTGGAAGCCGCCCTGCGGATTCTTCAGAGCTTCGACCCCAGCGGCGTCGGTGCCCGTTCCCTGAACGAATGCCTGGCCCTGCAGCTGCAGGCGCGCGCCGAGGACGGCGAGTCCCCGCCCGAGCCGGCCGTGCAGGCGCTGGCCCAGCGCATGCTCGACCAGGACTGCCTGCCGATGCTGGCCAGCCGCGAACTCGACAAGCTCTGCCGGCTGATGCAATGCCGGCCGCCGCTGCTGCAGGAGGCGATTGCGCTGATCCAGTCGCTGGACCCGCGCCCGGGCAACCGCTTCAGCGCCGAACCGCCGCACTACGTGACGCCGGACATCATCGTGCGCCGCACCAGCCAGGGCTGGCGCGCCATTCTGAACCAGGAGGTCGTGCCCCGGCTGCGGGTCAACGATGTCTACGAGCACCTGCTCAAGCAGGGCCATCACAGCGCCCCCGGCCGCAGCGCTGGGACCGGGGCTGGGGCCGAGGACGAGACCGTAGCCGTGGCCGGGGCCGAGGACGATGCATCGGCGAACCTGTCGGCCGTGGTCGACGAGCCCCTCGACACCGATGACGCCGACCAGAGCGGCAGCGCCGAGGGCGAGGGCACGCCGTCCGACGCGGCCGCCCAGCCACCCGTCGAGGACAGCCTCGGGCGCCAATTGCAGGAAGCCCGTTGGATGGTCAAGAATGTGCAGCAGCGCTTCGACACCATCCTGCGGGTGTCACAGGCCATCGTCGACCGTCAGAAGGCTTTCTTCAGTCATGGTGCCGTTGCAATGAGACCATTGGTGTTGCGGGAAATCGCCGAAGCCGTCGGATTGCACGAATCCACCGTCTCTCGTGTTACAACGCAGAAGTACATGGCCACGCCCTTCGGCACTGTCGTCGAACTGAAGTATTTCTTCGGCAGCCATGTCGCCACCGATACCGGCGGGGCTGCCTCCAGCACCGCCATCCGCGCCCACATCAAGCAACTGATCAAGGAGGAAGACACCACCCACCCGTTGTCCGACAGTCACCTCACGGAACTGCTTGGCCAGCGCGGCTTCGTCGTTGCCCGTCGTACCGTAGCAAAATACCGTGAATCCCTCGGGATTCCAGCTGCAGCACAACGAAAAACGCGGTAATGTTGAATCAGACCCGCGCGGCCCCGTGCCCGCAGCCCCGGACGCTTCTCCGGGCCTGGCGGACACCCGGTCCGAAGGTCGATTCGGCGCCGACGCTCCGGCCCGGCAGTGCATGGATTCACTACAGAGGAGTACCAGGCATGAACCTTTCCATCAGCGGCCATCATCTGGAAATCACCCCTGCTCTGCGGGAGTATGTCACCAGCAAACTTGCACGCATCCGCACCCATTTCGATCAGGTCATCGACGTATCCGTCATCATGTCCGTCGAAAAGCTGGTGCAGCGTGCCGAAGTCACCCTTCACGTCGCCGGCAAGGACATCTTTGCTGAAGCAACCCATGCAGACCTGTACGCAGCCGTCGACGCCCTCGTCGACAAGCTCGATCGCCAGGTGATCAAGTACAAACAGAAACGGCAGAACAACCATAGTCCGCTGAAGCGTCAGGCAGCACCCGCCTGATCGGACAGGTCCGATAAGCCACCGAGCCGCCGACCCACCCCGCGTGGGTCGGCGGTTTGCATTTGGCGCGTGCCATGTACTCATATTTCAGTGCCAGCCCCTCTGCCGTCTGCCCTTCAAAGTCACGATCTGATAAATTCGAGGCTCCAGGACAACGCACTGTCCCTCAGACAAGGAGGTGCGGGCCTCGGTCGGGCGCGATCGCAGCCACGGAAGCATCGACCATGCAGCACCGCAGCATGGACACCGGCAGTCTTGCCGCCGCTCCCATGCGTTGCCGTGCCCGACCCCTCATATCCCATGCCGTCATCTAGACATCAGGTAGACCACGGATGAACCGCATCTCGAAGCTACTCTCCGCCCGCGACATCCTGCTCGATGTACCGGCCACCAGCAAGAAACGGCTGTTCGAACACGCCGCGCTGCTGTTCGAGAACGAACACCGCCTCGAACGACAGCGGGTATTCGACTCCCTGTTCGCGCGCGAGCGCCTCGGCTCCACGGGCCTGGGCAAGCAGGTCGCCATTCCGCACGGCCGCATCCGCAACCTGAAGACGCCGCTGATCGCGGTGCTGCGCAGCGAGAACGGCATCCCCTTCGATGCTCCCGATGCCGAGCCGGTCCGGCTGCTGGTGGTGCTGCTGGTGCCCGAGCACGCCACCGAGGAGCACCTCGAAATCCTGTCCGAACTGGCGGAGATGCTGTCCGACGACGCGCTGCGCGACACGCTGCTGACCGCCCCCGACCCGGCTCAGGTCTATCGCACGCTGGCCACCTGGGAACCCTACCGGCCTGCCGCCTGAGCATGAGCGCCCGACCGGCACCTCCACCCACCGCCCCACCGTCGGCCCTGCCCGACGGTCCGACCTGACGGCCCCGCGGCCTGTAGCCGCGGCCGGACACTCCGATGGAGCCCTCATGCCGATCACCGTCCAGAACCTCATCGAAGCCCAACGGGGACGCAGCCAGCTGGACTGGGTCGCGGGCCAGGAAGGCCAGCACCGCGTGCTCGGCCCCGACCACGACATCAGCGCCGTCGACCAGATCGGCTACCTGAACCTGATGCACGCCGAACGGGCCAGCGTGCTCGGGCCGCGCGAACTGAACTACTACCGACAGCTCGACGACAGCGCCCGGCAGAAGCTGCACGCGGCATTGCATGCCGCTGCCCCCCCGGCGCTGATCCTCAGCAACGCCCAGACCCCGCCGCCCAGCCTGGTGCAGTTCTGCACCGATGCCCAGCTGCCGCTGCTGGTCTCGCCGCTCGAAGCCGGCCCCCTGATCGAATCGCTGCAACAGTTCCTGGCCCAGAAGCCCAAGGAGCACACATCCCTGCACGGCGTGCTGATGGACGTGCTCGGCATGGGGGTGCTGATCTCCGGCGACTCGGGCCTGGGCAAGAGCGAACTCGCGCTGGAGCTGATCAGCCGCGGCCACGGCCTGGTGGCCGACGATGTCGTCGACATCGAGCGGGTCAACCATCACACCCTCATCGGCCGCTGCCCCCAGTTGCTGCAGGGTCTGCTGGAAGTCCGCGGCCTGGGCCTGATCGACATCCGCACCATCTTCGGCGAAAGCGCGGTGCGTCGCCGCATCCCGATCCGGCTGATCGTGCACCTGGTCCGGCGCAGCACCCTCGAAAACGAATACGAGCGCATGCCGCTCGAAGCGCTGACCGAAAACATCCTGGGCGTGCCCGTGCGCAAGGTCGCCATTCCGGTGGCGGCGGGTCGCAACATCGCCGTGCTGACCGAAACCGCCGTGCGTTCGACCATCCTGGCCCTGCGCGGCATCGACAGCACCCGCGACTTCGTGCAGCGCCAGCAGGCCGCCATCCTCGAAAGCCTCGCGGCCGAGGGCGCCAACGACGAGCCGCAGCCCGCAGGCACCACACCCGCCGAAAGCGCCTCACGGTCCGAAACCGCCGCACCGCCCGAAAGCCCCCCCAGGCCCGAAACCTGCTCCCCCTCGGAGGACGCAACACAGACGCCGCCCGCCCCTGCGCCCACCCAGCCGCCGCCACCGCCCACATGAAAGCCCGGGCTCGCCTGTCGAACAGCAGCATGTACGCTGGCCTCGGATGCGTGTGGCAAGGCTCGGAACGCATGTCCCTCGCCACACCCTCTCTCAGAACCTCCTCAGCCACCAGAAACCCATGCAACTGATCATCGTCACCGGCATGTCCGGATCAGGAAAATCGCTGGCCATCCACGTGCTCGAAGACGCCGGGTACTACTGCATCGACAACCTGCCCGTCCGCCATGTGCTCGACGTGGCCCTGTCTCTCGAGCAGGAAGGCCGTACCAAGGTGGCGATGTCGATCGACGCCCGCTCCGGCTCCTCGCTGGCCGGCTTGCGCCAGGCCGTGCGCCAGCTCCGGGCCGAGGGGCACGATGTCAAGGTGCTGTTCCTGAACGCCCGCACCGACGCCCTGGTGCAGCGCTACTCCGAAACCCGGCGACGCCATCCGCTGACGCTGCCCACCCCCCGCAGCCAACCGGGCGATGGCAGCGGCCACGACGACCAGAGCTTTGC
>JBHADS010000604.1:0-2643 GCA_041855185.1 Lautropia sp.
ATCTGACCAAGCCCTTTCTGCTGGAGGAGGTCGTGCTGCGCCTGCGCGCGCTGGTGCGGCGTGCCCACGGCCATGCCGATCCGGTGCTGCAGGTCGGTCCGCTCGAATATGACACCAATCAGGGGCGCTTTTCCCTGGATGGGCGTCGCTTGAGCCTGACGGCGCAGGAACAACGGATTCTGGCCTATCTGATCCACCGCCCCGGGGCGGTGGTGAGCCGCACCGAGATCGCCGAGCATGTCTATGCCCGTGATTGCGATCCGGATTCCAACACCCTCGATGTGCTGATCGGGCGGATTCGTCGCAAGCTGGGCAGCCCGATGCTGAAGACCGTGCGCGGTCTCGGCTTCACGCTGGTGGCGCCGGGTGCCGAGGACGACGAGGACAGGGCGGGCAGCCGCGACGGCCTATGAAGGTGTTCGGCAAAGGGGCGTTGGCGCATCGCCTGATCGTGCTGGGGCTGCTGGCGGTGCTGGTGGTCAACGGCGTGGGTGGCTGCCTGTTGCGCTGGCAGCTGCACGAGGCGGTGCTGCGCAGCATGCACGGCGTGATCGACGAGCGGGCCGACCGGGTTGCCGCGGGCCTGCAGGTTGGGCCCGACGGCGAGGTGGTGCTCGATCATCGGCTGGTGCATGACGAATTCCGTTCGATCTTCTCCGGCTGGTACTGGCAGCTGGACGGGCTGGCAGGGGTCGAGCGTTCGCGCTCGCTCTGGGACAGCAGTCTGCAGACCCATGTCGCCAAGCCCATCGAGACCGTCTATCCGCTGTATCAGCTGACCGGGCCGCGGGAGGAGCATCTGCTGGGGGTGAAGCGCGATTTGACGCTGAATGGCAGCAACTATCGTCTGTATGTCTTCGGGCCGGGTGAGAGCACGCGCGTCGAGCTGGCGCGCATCGACCGGATTCTGTGGATCATGCTGGCGGGTCTGTCGATCGCCCTGCTGCTGGCGATGGTGCTGCAGACGCGGGTGGGCCTGAGCCCGCTGCGTCGGCTGCATGCGGCCCTGAAGCGAATTCATGATGGTGACGAGAACCGGGTGGGGGCGGGCTATGGTTCGGATCTGGACCCGATCGCCGCCGAGATCGACGAGGTGCTCGAACGCAATGCACGGATCGTCAGCCGCTCGCGCAGCTATGCCGCCGATCTCAGCCATGCGCTGAAGAAACCGCTGGCGCTGCTGAGTGCGGATGCGCAGGGGCAGTCGGTCGAGGCCGGCATGGTGCGCAAGCAGGTGCACGCGATGCATCAGTTGATCGAGCGCCACCTGTCGCGGGCCGGCAGCGGGGCAGGGGACCAGCGTCGCTTCAATGTGGCGCCCTGCCTGAAGGGACTGATGGCGCTGATGCAGAAGCTGCATGTCAACCGTCACCTCGATTGGCAGTTGCAGACCCCGGATCTGGTCTGCTGGCGCGGCGAGCAGACCGACCTGGAGGAAATGCTGGGCAATCTGCTGGACAACGCCGGCAAATGGGCCCGCTCCACGGTCCGGGTGGAGGTCCGTCTGCTGGATGCGGGCGCCGATCCGCAGTCCTGCAGCTCGAACAGGACGGGCCTCGTGGAAATCGAGATCTGTGACGACGGCATCGGTCTGGATGAGGATGAGATTGCCCGCGCCAAGCGGCGGGGGCAGCGCTTTGATGAAAGTACGGAAGGAAGTGGCCTGGGACTGGCGATCGCCTGCGACATCGCAGAGACCTACGAGGGACAGATCGACCTGGGCCGCAGTGAATTGGGTGGTCTGAAAGTCACACTGCGACTGCCTCGTTGAAAACATCGTGGTCGCGGTTCACGTCGGAATCTTGTGAAATTAATTAGCGACCTAACTTTATTTTACAGACAGAGAGGTACTCTGGAATGAAGCTGATCGTGATCGGTGCGGGCTATGTGGGCCTGGTTTCCGGCGGTTGTTTTGCAGAACTGGGGCATGATGTCACCTGCGTGGACGTGAGCGAAGAAAAGATCGCCAATCTCCGCCAGGGAGTGCTGCCCATCTACGAGCCTGGGCTGGACGACATCGTGCGCCGCAATGTGGCCGAAGGCCGGCTGCATTTCACGACTTCGCTGCCCGAGGCGATGAAGCATGCCAATGTCTGTTGCATCGCCGTCGGCACGCCGCCGGATGAGGATGGCTCGGCCGACCTGCGCCATGTGCTGGCTGTTGCGCACGAGATCGGCCGCAACATGGATCGTCCGTCGCTGATCATCAACAAATCGACCGTGCCGGTCGGTACCGGCGAGCGTGTACGCGATGTGGTCGAGGGCGAGCTGCGCAAGCGTGGTGTCGACATCGAGTTCGACGTGGTGTCGAACCCCGAGTTCCTGAAGGAGGGGGTGGCGATCGAGGACTTCATGCACCCGGACCGGATCATCGTCGGTGTCGAGACCAAACATGCCCGTCAGATGATGAGCGCGATCTACGATCCTTTCGTGCACGAAGGTGCGCGGCTGATCTTCATGGGCGTGCGTGATGCCGAGATGACCAAGTACGCCGCCAATGCGATGCTGGCCACCCGGATCTCGTTCATGAACGAAATCGCCGGCCTGTGCGACCGGATGGAAGTGGACGTGGAGAACGTCCGCCTGGGCATCGGCACCGATCAGCGTATCGGCCATCGCTTCATCTACCCCGGCCCCGGCTAC
>JBHADS010000605.1:0-15369 GCA_041855185.1 Lautropia sp.
GTGGACAGCGCCCGCGCGGCGCAGAAGGCGGCAAAGCGGCCCATCCGGCGAATCCGTCGTCGAAGGACAATGGGCGCCCGCCGCATGGCAAGCGTCCCGGCGCTGCGAGCCGCCCCGCCGGCAACGATGCCCGTTCGAGCCGTCCGCAGAAGAACTTCCCCAGCAATTCAGCCATGGCCGACAAGCTGCGGGCGGCGCTCGGCGGCCAGTCGCTGGGCTCGGCCAAGGGCGGCAAGCGCTGATCATGGCGGCAGGCGCCCTTTCCCGCCTGCCGCACCTTCCAGAGCACGGATCGTTTTTTGCCAAGAGAAAAAAGCGCAGAAATAACCGTGAAATCCCGGGTTTTTCTGCGCACCATCCCTTGCAAGAATTTGGAAAATGCAGTCAGCAACCAACGCTTCGGCGTAATGGCTGGTGTTTTGATTCCGTGCGTTGTTAAGATTGCAAACCCCTGCCCCTGGAGCGTGTGATGCAAATGCCCGCCCTGGAACGGGGCAGACTTCCGTTTTTGTCCGATCATCACTCTGTTTCACGACATCATGGCAACTGCTAAAAAGCCACAGCGCGCCGCTGCCACCACCGCCAAGAAAGCAGCAGCCAAACCGACTGCCGCCAAGACCAAGGCAACCAGCACCAAAGCGGCCAGCACCGCACTCAAGCCGCTGAAGGAAACCTTCACCAAGGCTGGGCTGGCGCAGCACCTCGCCGAGCAGACCGGCATCGAAACCAAGGCCGTCAAAGCGGTCATGGCAGCCCTCGAACTGACGATTCTGGCTTCCGTTCACAAGAAAGGTGCCCGTGAATTCACGCTGCCCGGTCTGCTGAAGATCGGCGTGCAGGACGTGCCAGCCAAGAAGAAGCGTCGGGGTATCGACCCCTTCACTGGCGAGGAGCGCGAATTTGCCGCCAAACCGGCCACCGTCCGGATCAAGGTCCGTGCACTGAAGAAGATCAAGGACGCAGCGCTCTGATCGGATCGACTGATTCCCTGCCGCTGTCCCTGCCGCTGCCGGCTTCGGCAGCGTGTCGGCTGGCCTCGCAGCCCGATCGATGATCGGGTTGCAGCCCCGAGCAGGACCGCAGGATCAGGCAACAAAAAGTGCCGGCGTCAAGCCTTTCGTGCAAAACACGTAAGGCTTGAACCTTATCTGCTGCGCTAGACCGCGACCAAGCCCATGAGCAAGGTCCAGCGGCCTTCGCCGATTGACTGCCCGATGTGTTGAAGCCTCAGCCCAGATGCTCCGCACCTCGGATTACGGCCTCGGGGAATAGATTCTGCGCCACGATCGCGGTGCGGGCCGCTGCGACATCGGGCACAAAGGCCACGACTGCCAGGTCCTTCGTTGCACGCGAGCAGCACACATAGAAGAGGCGGCGGGTTCGATCGAGAACGGACTCTTCACCTGCCGCCCGGTTGGCTTCGTCCTTATCCGAGAGGGGGACGTACCCGAGATACTTCCCGTAAGAATACTGCCGGAAGCCCGCTTCCTCATCGTCGATGACGACCAATACGCGCTCAAATTGGGCACCCTTCACCCCATGATGCGTCGCGAACGGTGACTCCTCTGTAAAGTAGCGCCGGTAGGCCCAGAGTTCGTCGACACCGCATGCCAGATAGGCTTGAACGTTCTGGAAGCCGCTGCTGCCGTCATCCACAGGCTCTTCAACCAGATGCATGGCGAAGCGATCATCGAGGCGCAGCAACTCGTTATCTCGCACATGCGTCAAGACGTCCCGGATAGTCGCCTGCGATCCTGCTGCCAACAGACCGACAAGCCCGTCGAGCGCTTGCTGTAGCGCTGTAAGAACGGGGGCCGTCGCTTGTCCTCGAAGCCGCGCCGGTTCAAGCCTCGGGCATTCGCTGCGCAAGGTCGATATCACTGTGAACCGATCACCCGCTTGCGCCGCGACAACGAGCGGAAGTATGTGCTGGACAAGTGGACGGAGCGGCCAGGCTGTGCCATCGCTCAGCCCTTCACTCAGACTCGTGGGGGCTCGGTCATTGAGCGCAGCATACAGATTAGGGAACCCGAGCCGGTTGGCCGCCATGCGGTGCACCAGTACAAGCAGGCGGACATCGCCTTCCCGCACGTCGCTTAGCCACAGATCGTCGCCGGTTTCGGCGGCCAGCCACTGCCTAATGGCTGTGAGGCACGCAGTCCGCTCCGCGTCCGCCGGCAGGATGAACAGATTGGAGGTACCGGCAACCGGCTGTTCGATGCCATCAACGGTTATCGTCCGACCACGCACCTGCTCAAGACCGTCGCCAGGGGCGCGGATTGCATTGATGACCCCGAGCACCGATGTCGGGCACCGGAAGTTCTCGGGCTTTTTGATCTCCGCCCAGCCGTCGTTCAGCGGGACAGCGCCTACTCCGCTCATATAGATCTGCTGCATCGGGTCTCCGAAGAACCCGACACACAGGCCAGGATGTTCGCCCGCAATGCGCCGCAACGCCTCGACGACCTCCGGATTGGTGTCTTGGCTCTCATCGACGAAGATGTAGGGAAAGCGCTTGGCGACGAGTTGCCTCAGCAGCGGATGCTCTGTGACGCAGGCTGGGGTGAGCTTGAGGATATCGTCATGGCCAAGGATACCTTCAGCGTAGCTGCTGCCGGTGCCGTAGACGAACTTCTCTACTTCACTGATCGCAGCCAGATCGGCTTTGAGATCTGCGATCTCCTGTTCGAGGCGGGCCTTCGTTTTCGCCTGAGTCCGAGGCTTGCCGTAGTGTGCGCGTCGCTCCGCGATCTTCTCGTCGATGCGGGTGGCTACCCAAGCCGCGATATCCGAATGGAACGGCCGGATGACTGACCACAGGAAACTGTGGATAGTCGAGATGTGGAATAGCGGCGAGGCCCCGACATCGGCCGAAATCTCACCGACGGCGACTTCGGTATATGTGATGCAGGCGATTTGTTGCCCGGCGCGGCGCAGGGTAGGACCACGGGTCTCGGCTAGGTGCGCGAGAGCCTTGATCAGCGAGGTCGTTTTCCCCGACCCCGCACCGGCGACCATGACAAACGAGCGTGGCGGCATCCGATCGAGACACGCTCGAACATCTAGATCGGCTTTTGTGTCAGAACTGCCGATCCGGCTTGTCATGCCACTACCTCGTCGCCGGCGGCGACTGGTGCCTCCAGGGGCGCGTCCTCATGCGGCTGGTCCTCGTCCGGTTCCGGCGGCGCAATCTCGGTCTCAAGCCAGCTCAGGCCCTCGGCGATATAGGTTGGGACAGACCAACTGCTCGGATCTTCGGCTAACAAGGCGAGCGCGAAGTCGGTCTTGCTGAAGCTCTTAGCCTGCACGCGCTTGTGGATGCGTTCCGCAAGCGTGGTCAGGTTCTTCTCGTCGGCCTTGGCGATGCGGAGCTGAAGCGGCTTACGTTTCTTGTCCTGGCACCATTTAAGATTTTCGAGTGCGAATGCTTCCTCCAGCGTGCGCCCGGCTAGCGCCAGGGTTTCTCCGCCCCAAGTGACATCGGTCCGGCACTGATAGGCAACGCGTACCAAAGCGTCATTATCGTCCGTCCTCGCCTGGATCTTCTGCTCAGCCGTCGCTTCCCACAGGGCGGCGACCGTGTCGTATTTCGGTAGCCATTGGAGCAAAGTCTGATTGGACGTCGCCGCGCCTGGATGACCGGCTATGCACGCCTTCCCGGGCTTCTCCACAGCCACAGGCAAATCCTCCTCGTCATCGTCAATGTCCTCAGCGTCAGCGCCGGCAGCCTGCGCGTTCTCGGCGACTGGTTCCGCGGCTTCCGGTTGACCAGCGGGTGCCGCACCCTCGCCATCCTGCCCCAGTGGACCGAACACGCTGTCGAGATCGGTGATGATGAGCGTTGTCAGTCCGAGAAACTCGATCAGCGTTTTGAATCGGTAGCCGAACGCTCCGCCGATCTCTAGGACGGTGAGATAGGCCGATTGCAGCCGCGGCGCGGCATTGGCGATCATCTGCGGCAATAGCAGCCGTTCGACATTGCCTTCGACCAGCACGGTGGCATCGGCGAAGAACAGATCACAGTGCGCGAGTTTCAAATAGCGCTCGAGGAAGCTTCGGATGTCCGGATCGGTGCTGTCGTAGAAAACTGAGAGGTTGAGCACATCGGAGGTCGACACATTCTGTGCACGGCTTCGACGAAAATAGCGGATCGGTCGGAAGCCTCGTTCGTAAAGGATATGAGTCGAATGGGTCGTGACGACGACCTGGCTCGTATAGTGCGTGCGGTCCTCGCCCTTGAGCGCTAGGATGTCCATCACCTTGCGTATGAAGGCCTGTTGAAGCTGGGCATGGAGGTGCGCTTCGGGCTCCTCGATGAAGATCAGGTGGACCGGCGGACGGTTCTCCTCGATCGCCAGCCATTGAGCGTGGAGGTCGAGCAGCTCGACGACCATGAAGATGAGGTTTTTGAAGCCAAGACCGTTATACCGATCGGGCAAGGTAGGCGGGTCGGGCTTCCCGTCATCGGCTCCCAACGCATAGTGAACGATCGCGCTATCTCGACCGCTCATGATCTGGGCAGGGTCGAGGGCCGAGCGGATCATCATGCGCGGGTTTGAGAGGCCTGGATAGCCGAGCTTCGACAAGCTCTTGAGCGTCGGTTCGAACACTCGTTCGAGATGCTCATTAAGCGAGACTTCGGATGCTGCGAGGGCGCGCAAGGCTTCGATATCTTCGCCTTTCTGTTCGAGGTTGCGCCTGTAGAAGCGACTGAGTACACGGGAGAGATCCTCGGTGCGAGAGCCACCAGGGCCGTCCGAGAGATGGCGCTGTGCGTTCAAGAAGTCAATGAGGAGAAGGCCGTTCAAGATCTCACGGCCGCTCCGGTCGCGTCCGGTGAGAGTGGCTGGGTCATAGCCAGCCTCTGCGACCATCTTCGCATCGAACCGCGCGGGATCGAGTACGAAATAGCGCAGCTCATATTCCTCATGTAGCCTGTCGCGAAGGAACTCTCGCAGGTTACGTGGCGAGGGATCGAAGGCGGGTGCTCCGCCTTCACCCTTAGCGACCGCATCGCGCACACGCTGGCGCACTTCGACATAGCGTGCACGCGTCGCCGCAGGATTGGCGGGCGCGTAGGCAACACGCATCCCCACCAGCTTGCCTTCCCAAGCAAGGCTGGGAAGAAGATCGATGACGCGGTGAACATCGTCCGGCCCGATTTCGAACCAAACGTCGATTTCCATCGTGGGAAGGCTCGCCTCGCCATCGCCCTCACCAAACGCAACGATGTCGGCCCAAAGTTCGGCACTAAAGTCGTGAATGTTGAAGCGGCCACTGCCAGTGAATAACTGGAGTGCGTGCCCGACTGATGTCTTGCCGCTGTTGTTGGCACCGACAAAAATAGAGATGTCGGAAGCAAGATCAATTACAACGTTTCGCAGCCGCCTAAAATTCCGGACGGCCAACTTCTTCAAATGCATCCTAACCTCCCCCGGTTATCGGACCATCTAGCTGGTCAAAAGGCCAGCATTTTATGCAGATTACTATAACTATAGCGTTTCCCTTACGGCGACGAACTTGGCGGCCACTGGTTGCTGCCGATCCATAAGGACACTTTCGACCGGTGCTGCATCGGTGGAACAGCCTATCGAACGCGTCACGGCCTTAGCCGCCCCGATTCGTAAGCTCCGCGATCCCCTTGCCCTTTGGAGGAGGAGATGCATTTTACTGCAATGATTAGAAATTTGGAGCGCATGCGTGCCGCTTTTGCCGAATGGATGATTAAGGAGGAAATCCTGGGGGATGCGTTCTTCGTCGATATCGAGGCTTGGATAGCTCGAAACGAGCCCTATGGGAACGACTCGCTCTCAGTCTCGGTGTTCGACAGCAGCACGCTTCATACCATGTTGAACTACGGTGGCGACACGATGGAGTTCGACGATCTGGTTGAGTCGTTCGGATTCTGGTACGAGCTTGCTCACTCTTGGAACATGGGCTTCTACCCTATTGAGGGGTATGACTACTCACGGCTTTCAGGCACCTATGCATCCAAACTGCAAGATGAACGGTGGCGTAAGAAGGCAGCAACCGTGAAGAAGCGGGCGGAACATCAATGTCAGGACTGCGGAGCCACGAAGCCGTTGGATGCCCACCATTGCTACTACGCAAATATGCGAGAAGGCTTCGAGTCGTGGGAATACCCACTCAGTGCCCTGCGTGCTTTGTGTCGTGAGTGTCACATCCGGCGTGAGAGATCAGAGATCCGGCTACGTGCGTTTGCTGCGTCCCTGACGAGCGAAGAACTTGACGCGCTGGGCCCCGCCATCAGTCACGCCATCTATTGGCACCAAACAGCAGCGATGTTCTCGTCCCTTTCCGTCCTGAGGCCAGAGGAACGACACCTGCAGGCAGCGCTGGAGATTCTCAGAAACGGCCGAAACGATCCCGACCGCAGAAGGGGTGTCTATCTTGCGTGGCGTCTAAATCCCCGGTCCCCGCCCCATGAACGCCTCCAGCATGCGGGGGATCAGCTTCTCTGCATCAACGGCCTCGCCATACGCCTGCGCGTGCAGCGCGGCGTAGCGGTCGAGGTCGGCTTTCAGGCTGACCGGGCACGCGAAGGTCAGCTTGACATTCTCGGTCTTGGGCAGCGGCCCGAGCCGCAGTTTCTTGGTCGTGCTCCTGGCCGACCTGATTGATGCTGTCCTGGGCGCTGTCGCGCCCGGCGATGACGACACGGTTACCGTCCTGGCGGTTCTCCGGCGCGGCCAGTTCGGCACCCACGCCCAGCAGCGTCGTCAGCGCCGCACCCGCCGACGATGCGCTTCCAATGCCAGTCCACGCCATCTTCCAAGCCCGCGTAGCCGGCCGGGTCGGTCCCCACGAGGTTGTCAGCGTCAGCGAGGATGTGTCGGGCAGGATGATCCGGTTCCACACCACCTGCACGCGGCTCTGTCCGTAGCTGACCTGGCTGTTGTAGCGCCCGAGTATGCGCGATCCCTGCGGGATCAGCAGGAACTTGCCCGTGGCCGTGTCAAAGACTGGCTCCGTCACCGTAGCGATCACTTCGCCCGGCAAGTCCGACTTGGTGCCCGTCACTAGCGCGCCCGCGATCACGGTTCCGGCCATCACCTGATCTCCGGGTCTGACGGAATCCGAGAAAGCGGATTTCCGTAAAAGAACAAACAAGGGTCGGAGGCGATATTGAGTTAAAGATAACGTGGTTTGAATTGTGCTGCGACTTGACGCTTCTGTCTATGCAGAAGCGATCCATCCAGCGCGGCCGACCAGCGGACGTAAGCCTTCGGCGCAGCGGTGCGCGCGTTGCGGACGGAGCGCGGGATCGCACAGGAATCGCTGGCACACCGGGCCGGAATCGAGCGTTCCCACATGGGCAAGATCGAGCGCGGCGAGCACATGCCCACGCTGGCGATCATCTTCAAGATCTCCAGCGCGCTCGATTGCAGTATGGCAGTGCTGATGACCGCGACGGAAGGCCAACTCGCGGTCGCCGAGAAGTAGGCAGGAAAGGGGGCGTCCCGCCGCAAGAGGCGGGGCGCTGCGGCGGTCACGCCGCTGCGCGACCAGATCAGGTCGTGCGTGCCATCCTCGCCTTCGATCAGGCTGGCATAGACCGGCGCCGGGAATGAAGGATCGTCAAGGGTCACGGACAGGTAGTCGCGCCCGGCCTAGCTTGTCTTCTTCCACGCCGCGCCGATGTCGTGGCCGGCGGCCTGGAGGCGGAAGTCGGGGGCGTTCTCGCTGCTCCCGCAGTCGCCGCGTGGTTTCCAACTCCTTCTGCAACAGCTCGGCATCCGGCAACACGGTGCGGTAGTTCGCCGCCATCACCTTCGTCGGCAAGCCCTCCAAGGCGTACCGCGCCAGCGCGTGGCCCTTATCGGCGCACAGGATCAAACCCACAGGCGGGTGGGTTCTCATCGGGATAGGCCCAATGCTCCTTGGCGTAGTTGCAATATATGTGCATCTGGCCCACGTCCGCATGGTTCAGGTTGCCCAGCTGCAAGTCGATGATGACCAGGCACCGCAGCTTGCGTTGGAATAGCAGCAGATCCACCCGATACCACGTCTGGTCGATGCGCAAACGCCGCTGCCGCCCAACGAAGGTGAAACCTTCGCCCAGGTCCAGCAGAAAATTTTCCAGCCGCTGGATCAGCGGCCGCTTCAAGATCGGATTCGGAATACTCGTCCTTGAGGTTCAGGAACTCCAGCACATAAGGGTCTTTGATCGCATCATTCGGCCAGACGGCATCCTCCGGCTTGGGCGCAGCGCCCTTGACCAGCATCGCCGCTTTGTCCTTTGACAAGGCGGTGCGCTCGTAGAACTGGCTGCCGATCTGCCGGTCAAGCTGGCGCACGCTCCAGCCGCCTCGCAGCGCCTCGACCTCGTAGAACCGGCGTGCGTGCTCGTCCTTGACCATCAGCAGCCGCACATAGGCCGACCGCGGCAGCGGGAAGACCTGGGCCAGTTCGTCCAAGGCCAATTTCCGAGACAGTGCCTCGGAAATCACCGGCCGGGGATAGGCGGCGAAGAACCGCCGCATGTTCTCCAGGTTGCCCGGGCTGAACCCGTGCCCGAAGCGCGCGGTCAGGTCGGCGGACAGCCGGGCAATCAACTGTTCGCCGTACCCTGCGCGCTGCTTGCCTTGCTGCTCGGCCTCAACGATGCTGCGGCCAATCTCCCAATAGCCGGCCGTCATCAGCGCATTGACGCTGCGCGCCGCCGCCTGGCGGGCGGCATCGAGCAGTTCCACGATGCCGCCGTGGATATCGGCGTAGCCGGCAGGCGAGGCGGCAGCCCTGGCCGCCACTGCGGGCGATTGCTTGCTGCTCATGCTGTTGTCTCCTGCGGCTGGCTCTGCTGCACACCCGTGATGGCCTGCCGCCTGCTGGCCACCAGTTCGGCCGCATCGCGCACGGGTTTATCCTCGGTATGGACGTAGTGCATGAACCGCGCGACGGTCTTGTGCTGGGTCAACTCCACGCCGACCTTGATGGGAACACCGGAGTTAGCAATGTCCGTTGCCGAGCGGTGGCGAATGCCGTGCGTGCCGACGTGCGGCACGCCGGCGGCCTTGAGGACCCTGCACCAGCCACCATAGTGCTTGCCGAAGGTCAGGTGCTTGGTTGGGTCGTTGGGTGACGGTAGGACATAGGGGCAGCCTTCCCGACGCGGAGCCTTCGAAAGCAGCCGATAGGCTTCCGCGCTCATGGGCTTTGACATGCCGCCGGTCTTGCTGTCGGGCCACATCACACGCCGGCTTGCAAGGTCGATCCAGTCCCATTCAAGCGTGCAGATTTCGGAGCGGCGGCCCGCGAACTCGAATTGCAGGCGGATCGCCAGCGGAATGACGTAGTTCTCCAGCTCCTCCGCTTCCAGCTTCTCCAACTGGCGAAATATCAGCACCATTTCATCGTCCACGATAAGGCGAGTCTTTTTGCCGGGGGGGGTACATCGGGACATGGCGGCACGGATTGGTGCCCTCCGGGCGGAAGCCCCACACCTCGAGCGGTCGATGACCGCCTGATAGCCACGCCAAGTGCTGGGCTTGTTGCGCTTCTTGGAGTAGTCTTCCATGAACTTCTTGCACAACTCGGTTACGGTTGGTGCCTTGCGCGCTTCGGCCTTGGCGCCGCCGGGATCGCCGCCACGGCGGTCTTGGTGAGCTTGATCTTTGCCATGATGACTCCTTGGAACAACCCGATTCCAGGAGCCAGATAGGAGCGGCGCGAGGGGAAACCGGGTCAGGTTTCAGAAAGCACCGGCATATGATGAATGCGCGTAAGTTATTGATAAACCTGCTGTATCGAGCTACGGCGCAGTCCAGCGAACTGCCGGGCTGGAGTCATCGTGCAACAAAAAACCGGCCCTCGCGCCGGTTTTTTGTTGCACGCAGGTTCTGATGGGGCTCAGTCACGGCAGGCACGCCGCAGCGCCGCCGTCTTCTGTGCAGCGGCGCTGCGGCCGGCAGAAGCCAGGCACCGGGCCTCAATTCTTGCCGACGACTTCATCGGCCTCGGCAAGCAGGGCCTCGGAAAACACCACACCCTGGGCCTGGGCTGCCTTCGGATTCAGCGTCAGCTTCAGCGTATCGCCGGTTTCGCTGGCGATATCACCTGGCTTCTCGCCCTTCAGGATGCGCAGCACCATCCGGCCGGTCTGGCGACCCATGTCGTAGTAATCGATGGCGAGCGCTGCCGCTGCGCCGCGCTGCACGCTGGAACGATCGGCCGCGATCAGCGGAATCTTCGCATCGCTGCCCACCTTGACCAGCGCCTCGTAGGAGGAGATCACGTTGTTGTCGTTGCCGCTGTAGATCACATCGACCTTGCCGACCAGACGCCGGGCTGCCAGTCCGACATCCACCGAACGGGGTGCTGCCACTTCGAGCAGCCCGATCCCGTGCTTGGCCAGCGCCGCCTTCAGCTCGCGCACTGCCGTCACCGAGTTGGCCTCGGCCGGGCTGTAGACCATGCCCACCTGCTTCACGCCGGGCACCACCTTGCGGATCAGCTCGGCCTGCCGATCGGGATCGAGGCGATCCGAGACCCCCGTCACATTGGTGCCCGAAGGCGCCAGCGACTTGACCAGATGCGCCGCCACCGGATCGGTGATCGCGTTGTAGACCACCGGGATCTCACGAGTGGCGGCCACCACTGCCTGGGCGGCCGGGGTGGTGATCGGCACGATCACATCCGGCTTGTCACCCACGAACTTGCGGGCGATCTGCACGGCCGTGGCGGTATTGCCCTGCGCACTCTGGTAGGACCACTTCAGATTCCTGCCGGGTTGGTAGCCGGCGGCCTTCAGCTCGTCGTAGACACCGTCACGCAACGCATCCAGCGACGGATGCTCGACGATGGTCAGCACCGAAACGGCCTTGCTCTGCTCGGCGGCCACGGGTTGCAGGCTCAAGCCCAACAGCAAAGAGGCAGCCGCAGCGGCACGCAATACAAAGGAACGACGAAATGACGCCGGTGCTGCATTCATCAGGGAATCCTCCAAAAATACTCAATCCAGTAGCAGCGAATCATCGGCCAGCTCCTCGCCGCGGGTTTTCTCGAACATCGCCAGCAGATCGGCGACCTTCAGCCCTTCGCGCGCCTTGCCCGCCACGTCCAGCATCACCTGCCCCTGGTGCAGCATGATGGTACGACTGCCGTATTCCAGCGCCTGCTTCATGCTGTGCGTCACCATCAGCGCCGTCAGCTTGTTCTCGTTGATGATCCGCGCCGTCAGTTCGAGCACGAAAGCAGCCGTCTTGGGATCGAGCGCCGCGGTGTGCTCGTCCAGCAGCAGGATGCTCGAGGGCTGCAGCGAGGCCATCAGCAGGCTGATTGCCTGACGCTGCCCGCCGGACAACAGCCCCACCCGGTCGTGCAGCCGGTTCTCCAGCCCGAGCTTCAGCACCGACAGGCGCTCGCGGAACAGCTCCCGGACCGAGCGGTCGATGGCATGGCGCAGACGCTTCGGCTTGCCGCGTGCCATCGCCAGCGCCATGTTCTCCTCGATCGTCAGCGCCTCGCAGGTGCCGGCCATCGGGTCCTGAAAGACCCGTGCGACCTTGCTGGCCCGCTGCCAGGCCGAGCGCCCGCGCACGTCCTCGCCATCGATCTCGATCGTGCCCTCGTCGGGCTGCAGATCGCCCGAGATCACGTTCAGGAAGGTGGATTTTCCGGCGCCGTTGGAGCCGATCACCGAGACGAACTCACCGGCCGGAATCGAGACGCTCAGCCCGCGCAGCACCCGGTTCTCGATCGGTGTGCCGGCGTTGAACGTCACCCGCAGATCTTCGGCTTTCAGCATCTCAGCCTCCTCCCGTGCTTCGGCGTGCGGCCTTGCGCTTGCCCAGCATGCGCGGAATCACCAGGGCGGCCGCCACCAGAATCGCCGTCACCATGTTCAGATCCTGCGCCTGCAGACCGATGAAATCACTGTTGAGCGCAATGGCGATCACCACCCGATAGACCACGGCGCCCAGCAGCACGGCAAAGGTGGTCCAGAACATGCTGCGCGCCGGCAGCACCCCTTCGCCCAGGATGACAGCAGCAAGCCCGATGACGATGGTGCCGATGCCCATCGAGATGTCGGAGCCGCCCTGGCTCTGGGCAAACAGGGCACCGGCCAGCGCGACCAGCGCATTGGAGATCGCCATGCCCAGCAGCACGGCCCAGCCGGTATTGACCCCCTGGGCGCGCGCCATCCGGGCATTGGCACCCGTGGCCCGCAGAGCCAGCCCCAGCTCCGAGGCAAAGAAGCGGTCGATGGCCCATTTGATCAGCCCCACCAGCACGAGCAGCGCCAGCGGCCGCTCGATGTAGTCGGGCAGCACATTGGGCAGCACCGTGAAGACAGTCGGCTCGGTGATCAGCGGCACATTGGGCCCGCCCATCACCCGCAGATTGATCGAATAGAGGGCGATCATCACCAGGATGCCCGCCAGCAGATCCATGATCTTGAGCCGGACATTGATGAAGCCGGTCAGCAGACCGGCTGCGGCACCGGCTGCCGTCGCCGCCACGGTGGAAACGAAGGCATCATGCCCGGTGGCGATCAGGATGGCCGCAACGGCGCCGCCCAACGGGAAGGAGCCGTCGACCGTCAGATCCGGGAAATTGAGCACCCGGAAGGTGATGAAGACACCAAGGGCAACCAGGCTGAAGATCAGGCCGATCTCCAGCGCGCCCCACAGGGTATATAGCGACACCTCAGCGACCCACGATCTCGGTTGCTTCGTTCAGCAGCTGCTGCGACAGTTCGACGCCTTGCTTGCGCGCGGCTTCGACGTTCAGGATCAGCTCCAGGTTCTCGCTGGTCTGGCTGGGCAGATCACCCGGATCGTCGCCGCGCAGGATCGACACCACCTGATCGCCGGCCTGCCGGCCCAGATTGCGGTAGTTGACACTGAGTGCCGCCACGGCACCACGGCGGGCGGTGTCGCTGTCGGCCGCGAGCAGCGGCAGCTTGGCATCATTGCCCACTTTCACCAGCGCCTCATAGGCTGCCACCACGTTGTTGTCGGTGTTGCTGTAGATCGCATCGACCTTGCCCACCAGCCGGCGAGCGGCCTGGCCGACATCGACCGAACGCGGCGCTGCCACTTCGACCAGTTCGAGCCCTGCCTTGGCGAGCGCTTCCTTCATCTCGCGCACCGCCACCACCGAGTTGGCTTCGCTCGGGCTGTAGACCATGCCGATCCGCTTGGCCTTGGGCACCACCTTGCGGATCAGCTCGACCTGACGCTCGGGCAGCAGACGATCGGAAACCCCCGTCACATTGGTGCCCGAGGGCCCCATCGTCTTGACCAGCTGGGCGGCGACCGGATCGGTGACAGCACCGTAGACGACCGGAATCTGCTTGGTGGCCGAGACCACGGCCTGCGCGGCCGGCGTGCTGATCGCCACGATCACATCAGGCTTGTCACCCACGAACTTGCGCGCGATCTGCGCGGCGGTGCCGGTGTTGCCCTGGGCGCTCTGGAAAGTCCATTTCAGGTTCTTGCCAGGCTCGTAGCCCTTCTCTTTGAGTACGGTCAACACCCCATCGCGGAAGGCATCCAGCGAGGGATGATCGACGATGGTCACAACGGATACGGCCTTGGTCTGCGCCACGGCCAGGGGCGACAGACACAGACCGGCGGTCAACAGGGCTGCGCCCGTCAACTGAGCCAGGAAAGGACGACGCGCCAGCGTATTTCCAGCATTCATGGGATTCGAGCCTCCTCAGCAATTCTTCAGCGCGTTGCATTATAGAGGCATGAGGCAGGCTTGAATCGTGATGCCGTGCGGCGGCCCGTCGACGGCCGTTTGCCAGCCGACGGGCATTGTCGCTATAGTCGTCCGGTTGCCGGGCACGTGATGGATGGGCCCGGGAAGCATCGGGACGACGATCGGAACGGCACCGTCTCGGCCAGCGATCGCGCCGCCATCCCGGTCGCCGTGCCGGGTCGGCATCCCTGCGCGGCAATCCCGCATTCCGCCGACGGGCAGCCCGGGCAAGGCCGGCACCGACACACAGGACAAAGAGAAACGATGGACTATATTCTGGTGACGCTGGCTTCGTTCCTGGCCGGCACGGTCGACGCCATCGTCGGCGGCGGCGGCCTGATCCTGGTGCCGGCACTGTTCGCCATCTTCCCGAATGCCGCACCCGCAACCCTGTTCGGCACCAACAAGAGCGCCTCGATCTGGGGCACCGGGCTGGCAGCGGCCCAGTATGCCCGGCGGATGCGCCTGTGCTGGGAAGTGCTGCTGCCGGCCATCGTCTGCGCCTTCCTCGGCAGTCTGGCCGGCGCCTGGACCGTCACCCTGGTCGACCCGGGCTTCCTGCGCCGGCTGCTGCCCTTCGTGCTGCTGGCGGTGCTGATCTACACCCTGCGCAAGAAGGATCTCGGCCAGCAATCCAGCACCCACCTCAGCCGCCGGCTCGAAGCGCTGCTGATGGGCGTCATCGGCCTCGTGATCGGCTTCTACGACGGTTTCTTCGGCCCCGGCACCGGCAGCTTCTTCGTCTTCCTGTTCGTTCGCCTGCTGGGCCACGATTTCCTGCAGGCATCGGCCAACGCCAAGTTCCTGAACGTCGCCACCAACCTGTCGGCCGTCGGGCTGTTCGCCTTCAAGGGCCATGTCTGGTGGCAACTGGGCATCGCCATGGCCATCGCCAACATGGCCGGCAGCCTGATCGGCACCCGGCTGGCGCTGAAGCACGGCGTCGGCTTCGTCCGCCACGTCTTCATCATCGTGGTCGGCGCACTGATCCTCAAGACCGGCTACGACGCGCTGCGGCTCTGAACCCGGCCTGCTCAGTCCTTGTCCCGATCCACCAGCGGCCGGTGCTCGGGCACTCGCAACCGGGGGCGCTCCGCCTCCACCGCGGGCAGCGCCTCGACACGTCGAAGCAGCCGGTGCGAATCGATCGCCAGTTGCTGATAGACGCGGGTTCCCTCGGACTTCCAGCGGATCTCGTTCTCGGAGAGCTGCCGCAGCACCCGCGCCGGCGAGCCGAGCGCCAGACTGTTGGCCGGCACTTCCATACCCGCCTTGACGAAGGCCATCGCGGCGACGATGGCGTTCTCGCCGATCACCGCCCGATCCATCACCACGGCATTCATACCGACCATCGCATTGCGCGCCAGCCGGCAGCCGTGCAGGATCGCCCCGTGACCGACATGCCCATCCTCCTCGACCAGCACCTCGGTATCCGGAAAGCTGTGGGCCACGCAGTTGTCCTGAAAATTGGCCCCCCGTCTCAGCTCGATGCGGCCGAAGTCGCCCCGCAGCACCGCACACGGCCCGACATAGCAGCCCGGCCCGATGATGACATCGCCGATCAGCACCGCCGTCGGGTGCACGAAGGCGCTCGGATCGATGACGGGTATCAGACCATCAAAGGCATAGACTTCGGCCATA
>JBHADS010000606.1:0-8233 GCA_041855185.1 Lautropia sp.
ACTGGTGGGTGGTGGGCATCGGTGCGGTGTTCACCCTGGCGCGCTTCAGCGAGGCTTTTCTGGTGCTGCGTGCCGAGCAGAGCGGTATTGCCCTGGCGCTGGTGCCGCTGGTGATGGTGGCGATGAATCTGGTCTACTCGCTCTCGGCCTACCCGCTCGGCCAGCTGGCCGACCGGATGGACCATCGGCGGCTGCTGGCCCTGGGCCTGGTGCTGCTGGTGGCGGCCGATCTGGTGCTGGCGCTGAATGCCCATTGGAGCACGGTGCTGGCCGGCGTGGCACTGTGGGGGGTACACCTGGGTATGACCCAGGGACTGCTGGCGACGATGGTGGCAGCCACCGCCCCCGCCGATTTGCGCGGTACCGCCTTCGGCTTCTTCAATCTGGTGACAGGCATCGCGATGCTGGTCGCCAGCGTGCTGGCCGGGCTGCTGTGGGATCGGCTGGGTGCCCATACCACGTTCCTGAGCGGGGCCGCCTTTGCGCTGCTGGCGCTGATCGCCCTGCGCTGCAAGCACCGGCAGATTCCAGCAGGCTGACTGTTGCGGCCGCGCAGGGCGGGTGAACGGCGCTTGCACGCGCCGCTCTGCACTCTGTCACAATGTCGACATGCGTGACGCATAGTATGGTCCTCGCCAACCCTAGCGGGCCATCCAGTGCGCCACCATATTCAAAGCGTGGGGATATCCGTCAGGTGGGCTCGGAAACAGCCCGGATGCCGGCGGCGTGCACGGCCCCAGGCTTGCGGCAGGCCTATCAGCATAGGCCGACAGCGCCATTCCTGCTTCTCTTCACCTCATCGGAGCCGTGCACCATGACGATCGAGATCCGCCCCGAAACACCGGCCGACATTCCGGCCATCGCACAACTCACACAAGCCGCCTTCAGCACGGTGCCTCATTCCAGCCGGACCGAGCACCTGATCATCGACGCGCTGCGGGAGGCCGGGCAATTGACGCTGTCGCTGGTGGCCTGCGACGCCCAGCTCATCGTCGGACATATCGCGCTGTCCCCGATCCGGATCGCGCTGGGCCACAATTGCGCGGACGGCCACAACGCGGAGCCTTCCTTCGCCCCGGGCTGGTACGGGTTGGGCCCTGTCTCGGTCATACCGGAGCGGCAGCGCCAAGGCATCGGCACACAGCTCATCCGCAGTGCCATCGAGGCGCTGCACGCACACCACGCGGCGGGATGCGTGCTGCTGGGCGAGCCGGCTTACTACGAGCGCTTCGGTTTTCGGGCCATTCCCCGCCTGCTGCTGGCCGGCGTCCCGCCCGAGTATTTTCTGGCGATGACCTTCGGCCACACCTTTCCGGTCGGCATGGTGCACTACCACGAAGCCTTCCAGACGGGCAGCGCCACCCCGGTGCAGTGAATCGCCGCCGGGTAACGTGAATCTCCGCCGGGTGCACGGCTGAGCCCCGACGGCTGGGCCCCGTACTGCCTTGTCACCGGCAGCGGCACTGACGACGGCTGCCTGCACGCCGGACAGCCAGGCACCGCACGGTGTGCGAGGCAGCCAGGTGCAACACCGGCTGTTCTGCCCCCCGTATCCAGCCTCAATGGGAGCCGAAACGCACGGCCTCGACCTGCTGCCCCAGCAACGCGGCCTTCACCACGGCATGGACATCGGTATTGTCCACATAGCGCCCATCATTCAGGCCGACATGCCGGGCGTAGTTCGGGTCCAGTCCCCGCACACGCCGCTTGAAGCCTTCCGATCCCGCGCCCTTCGCCCACAGCGGCACCAGCGCATTGCTGTGATCACCGGTGGGTCGCAGGCTGAAACCGGGCATTCGCCCCTTGCCGTTGTTGACCACCGGCTGGAACGGAACCGTCTGCGCATCCGGCCCCAACGGCATGCTGTTGTCATGATCAGAGGTCACGATCAGTAGCGTTTCCTCCCAGTTGCTGTGCTTCTCGACCCAATCCACGACCACCTCGACGGCCTGGTTGAATGCCTGCGCCTCTTCGATCAGCCGTCCCAGCTGAACGCCCGTGCAGTTCGGGTTGTAGGACTTGTTCCATTGATTCTCTCTACTGCAGGAGTCGCTGGTATGGGCAGCCCAGTCCGTTGCGCCGCCTTCCACCATCAGGAAAAGGCCGTCACGGCCAGCAGCCAGATGGCGCAGAGCGCCACGCGTCATCGTCGCCAAGGTCGGCACTGTGCCGACGAATGCCTCCCCGGAAGGATTGTTCCGGTCCGCCCCGGTAATGCGTGATTCACGGCCCTGCTGCAGCGTGCCATTGCCCGCCCCTTTGGGCAGACCGATCAGCGGCCCTTTGTGCACCGTCCTGCCATCGGCCAGCGCCTCGAAATCCGCCTTGTCACGAATGAGCTGCCAAGGGCGCTCCTGCCCTTTCGCCACCAGCGTTCCAGCGCTCAGCATGCGCCAATCATCAGCCGCCATATATTCATGGGGAAAATCACATCCTTTATCGGTCTCGTGTTCTGCCCGCTTATCACAGGGTGTTCCGTTGGCGTTGTAGCCTGGTGCCCCCATTCCCATGATCAGATCCAGATGCCCATCGTGCAGCATCTGATTGGCAATCGCCTGATAGTTCTTGCGCGAATGGTTCTGTGCACCGAAGGCGGCCGGCGTCGCGTGCGAGAAGGGCACCGAAGTCACGACCCCGGTCGCCTTGCCCTGCTCCTTCGCGGTCAGGGTCACGAAGGGCAGCTTCCGGCCCCGGTTGTCGACGTTGACAGCGTTGTTGTAGCTCTTGACGCCGGAAGCCAGCGCCGTGCCGGCGGCTGCGCTGTCGGTGGCATCATCGTCCAGATATTCATAACCCTTGAATGGCAAGCCCTTGACCCGTTTGTCGGGCTCGGTGTCCCAAGCTTTGTTCCGGTCATAGCCCACCAGCGACTCGTCGTCGCGGGTCGGTTCATCCTCATTGTTCAGCGGATAGGTCGTCATGCCGTACTTGACCGGGAAGCCGGCATAGGGCGCGCCCTGGCGACTGCCATATTGCCAATAGGCGGCAGCGTCCCAAGTTCCCCAACCGGCGCCATCGTTGATCATCACGATCACATTGCGAACCGGCCTGCTTCTGCTGCTCTCCTGCTCACCGCCGCCAGCCACGGCCGATGCCGCGAACGCCGTCCGCTCCCCGCCCGGCCCCCCTGCGTCATCGGCTGCGCATCCTGCCAGCACACTCCCCAGCAGCAACGCGCTCAGCGCGCGGCGACATACCCATGAGGCATGAAAAAGAGAACGGGGCGCCCGCTCAGCCTCGGGACGGGCCGTCTGCGATGCGTTCACGGCACCGCCGGAGCGCCCGGCTGCCAGCACATAGGAAGACACGACAACATGGGAACAAGGAATCTTGGATAAGGACATAGGCCAACAATCAGAGAACAAGGATCAGAAAACAAAGAATCCGCACAGAAAATCGATCACGGACGAAGGGCTGCCATGCAGCGGCCCGCAGGTCAGGGAATTGGAGATGTGCAAGGCATGTGAAAAGGGGTGTGCAAAGGGGATGGCTCCCTGGGGTACGCCCGGCTCGGTCGGTATCGCCATGCTGGCCGGGCTGGACCAGAGAGCCCCTGCGGGTGCGCACGGCTCTTGGGCATTCGGATGGCAGCCTCAAGCCGTCACGTCCTGCCCCGCAGCGCCTCTGCGGCTGCTCGGCAGCACATCTGCCTCTGCCCCACAGCACCGCTGCGGCTGCCCGGCGCAGGACGCACTCTAAAGGCTGCCTGCACCGCTCCTCATGACAGGCGGATGACAGCCAATCAAATTTCGACAACATGACCCCGGTGTCGGTGCACAGGGTCTTACATATGGCAATAGAGGCGTACATTCACCCCACCGGCCAAACATCTGGAGACCCACCGATACATCTGCATCATGGCCCTGCTCCGTCGATATCGCTTTGCCCCTCATCGGGCACACGCCGACGATGCATTCTCCAAGCAAGGGTTGGACCAGAAAACTCAGCATCAGAACAACGCTTCAACAGGGAGAGCAGCGGACGGACGACAGGCTTCAGCCGTTCCGGGAGAAGTACGGACTAAGCACAGCGCAGGAGACGGCATACAGGGCGCTGGTATCGGGCGTTCAGCGAATGCTGGGGGCTGGGGGCCAAGAAACAGGTGCCAGACATGGCTTTCTGGGGCCGGCAGCGGGATGCGACGATGCCAGTGGCACAATAGTAACGTGCATCATTTGCATTCATAGTGAGCCATGCCGAGTCCCGGGGGCCGTCACCACGCACACCCTCCCGGGTTTTGAAGGATCTGTCACAGGAGTTCTGCGATGTCATCCGATACCGTCAACGCGCCGGGCTGCAAGCCTTGCTGCGGCTGTGGCCACGACCCGGGCAGCCCGGCGGAAGAAACCGGGACCGGAACTGGGCCCGACGGGCAGCGCTGGCAGCACTATCGGATCGCCAACATGGATTGCCCTTCCGAGGAGGGCGAGATCCGCCGGGCGCTGGCGGGCATGGCAGGGGTGCACGCGCTGCAGTTCCGGCTCGGCGAGCGGGTGCTGGGCATCGCAGCCGATCCCAAGGCGCTGCCCGAGGCACTGGCCGCCATCCGCCGCGCCGGCTTCAACCCCGAAGCCCTCGTCCCATCGGCGGATGGTGCGGGCCCAGCCGCAGCCGGGCCATGCTCCGGCAGGCAGCGGTTCTGGCAGCGCTGGGGGCGCTTGCTGGGCGCATTGGCTCTGGCGCTCGGCGCGGAGCTGAGCGATCTGCTCGGCGGCGACGGCGCACTGCCCACCCTGCTCGGCATGGGCATGGCGCTTGCGGCCATCGCGCTGTCCGGGCTGTCGGTCTATGGCAAGGGACTGGCTGCGCTGCGCCAGCGGCGTCTGAACATCAACGCGCTGATGTCGGTGGCAGTCACCGGCGCCTTCCTGATCGGCCAATGGCCGGAGGCAGCCATGGTGATGGCGCTCTATGCCCTGGCGGAAAGCATCGAGGCCGGCGCCGTGGACCGCGCCCGCAACGCCATCCAGAGCCTGCTCGCACTGGCCCCCGAGGAAGCCGATACCCTGCAGGCCGATGGCCGCTGGCAACGCGTCCCGACCGGCGAGGTTGCCATCGACGCCACGGTGCGGATACGCCCCGGCGAGCGCATCCCGCTGGACGGGATCATCACCCGGGGGCACAGTGCACTCGACCAGTCGATGATCACCGGCGAAAGTCTGCCGGTCGACAAGGCGCCCGGCGATCCGGTGTTTGCCGGCACCATCAATCAGAGCGGCGCGCTGGAAGTCCGCGTCACGGCGCCGGCCCGCGACAGCACCCTGGCACGCATCATCCACGCCGTCGAAGAGGCCCAATCGAGCCGGGCCCCCACGCAACGCCTCGTCGATCGCTTTGCCGCCGTCTACACGCCGGCGGTGTTCGCCCTGGCGATCGCAACCGCCCTGCTGCTGCCCCTGCTCGGAACGCACAGCTGGCTGGAGGCGATCTACAGTGCCCTGGTGCTGCTGGTGATCGCCTGCCCTTGTGCGCTGGTGATCTCGACCCCGGTCAGCGTGGTCAGCGGGCTGACGGCGGCGGCACGGCGCGGCATTCTGATCAAGGGCGGCGTCCATCTGGAGCAGGCCCGTCGAATCCGCGTGGTGGCGCTGGACAAGACCGGCACGCTGACGGAAGGCAAGCCACAGCTGGTGGCCTTCGAGGCGCTGGTCGATGATGTCGATCCCCTCCACGTGCAGCGACTCGCCCGCAGTCTGGCACTCGCCTCCGATCATCCCGTCTCGCGCGCCCTTGCAGCCGGCCTGCCGGATTCCGCCGCGTGGCCCCTGCAGGATTTTCAGGCGGTGGCGGGCCGGGGCACGCAGGCCCGGCTGCTCATCGGTGAGGGTCTCAGCCCCTGCCATGTGCTCGCCAACCATCGCTGGATCGAGGAGCGCCAGCAGTGCAGCCCGGCCCTTGAAGCCCGACTGCGGGAACACGAGACGGCCGGTCGCACGGTGACGCTGCTGGCCGACGAGCAGCGGGTGCTGGCGCTCTTCGCGGTGGCCGATACGCTGCGCCCCTCCTCCCGCGCCGCGATCGGCGAATTGCGTGCCGAGGGCGTGACCCCGGTGATGCTGACCGGCGACAACCTCGATACGGCACGCGCGGTTGCCGCCCAGGCCGGCATCGATGAGGTTCGTGCCCATCTGCTGCCCACCGAAAAGCTGCAAGCCATCGACGCGCTGCAACCCGCCCGAGGACTGTCGGCGATGGCGGGTGACGGCATCAACGATGCACCGGCCCTGGCGAGGGCCGACATCGGCTTTGCGATGGGCGGCGCCGGCACGCACACCGCGATGGAAGCGGCCGACGTGGTGATCATGAACGACGATCTGCGCCGCCTTCCCGAAACCATCCGGCTGTCGAAGCGGGTGCACCGAATCCTGTGGCAGAACATCGTGCTCGCACTCGGCATCAAGCTGGTGTTCCTGCTGCTGGCCATCACGGGCCACGCCACCTTGTGGATGGCGGTCTTTGCCGACATGGGCGCAAGCCTGCTGGTGGTGATCAACGGGCTGCGGCTGCTGCGTACCGAAAAGGAAGAATAAGCAGCAAAAACAGAACGACGATGCCCCGCACAGGCGGGGCATCGGGGATTGCCGCGACTCATCCGATGTCGGATCGTACCGAGTGCCCCGCACGCGGGGCACCGGAGCCGAGGTCCGGATGACCGGACAGAACCCGAAAGCGACTCCGGGCTCTGTCCATCCAGACAAGCTCCGATCAGTAGTGATAAGCCGACTCACCATGCGAGGTCAGATCCAGCCCCTGACGCTCGGCATCGCCATCGACCCGCAGACCCACGGTGGCACGGGCGATCAGGTAGGCAGCGCTGGCCACCAGCGCCGACCAGACCATGGTCAGCAGCACGCCCTTCAGCTGCACCCAGACCTGATTCGCCATCGAATAGTTTTCGAGACCCACGCCACCCAGGTCGGGCGAGACGAAGACACCGGTCAGCACGGCGCCGATGATGCCTGCCACACCGTGGATACCGAAGACATCGAAGGCGTCATCGATGCCGAGCAGGCGCTTCAGACCGCTGACACCCCAGACGCAGGCTGCACCGCTGATCAGACCGATGATGATCGCACCGACCGGACCGACGAAGCCGGCAGCCGGGGTCACGCCCACCAGACCCGCAACAGCCCCCGAGACAGCGCCCAGCAGCGAGGCTTTGCCCTTGATCAGCGACTCGACGACCAGCCAGGCCAGCACACCGGCGCTGGTTGCCACGATGGTGTTGATGAAGGCCAGACCCGCGATTCCGTTGGCGGCACCGGCCGAACCGGCATTGAAGCCGAACCAGCCGACCCACAGCAGGCAGGCACCGACCATCGTCAACGTCAGGCTGTGCGGGGCGAAGGACTCACGACCCAGACCGATCCGCTTGCCCAGGATCTTGGCACCGACCAGGGCAGCCACCCCGGCGTTGATGTGGATCACCGTGCCACCGGCGAAGTCGAGCGCCCCGTCCTCGGCCAGCAGACCGCCGCCCCAGATCATGTGCGCCACCGGCAGATAGCAGAAGGTGAACCACAGGACCGTGAAGATCAGCACCGCGGAGAACTTGATCCGCTCGGCGAAGCCCCCGACGACCAGCGCCACGGTGATGGCGGCGAAGGCTGCCTGGAAGGAGACGAATACATACTCCGGAATGGTGGACAGTGCCGAGGACATCGTATCGGGACCGATTCCCTTCAGGAACACCCGGTCGAAGCCACCATAGAACAATCCTTCGCCCGCGAAGGCCAGCGAGTAGCCATACAGCACCCACAGGAACGTGACCAGCGCAAAGATGACGAAGACCTGCATCAGCACCGACACCATGTTCTTGGTGCGTGCCAGGCCGCCGTAGAACAGGGCCAGACCCGGCAGGCTCATCAGGATCACCAGCAGCGTCGAGGTCAGCATCCAGGCGGTATCGCCGGCGTTCAGGGCGGAAGCCCCTTCATCGGCCCAGGCCGGTGCGGCCAGCAGCAGGAGCGGCAGCGCCGCGGCAGACTCAAATCGCTTCATGGCCAACCTCCCCGGTACGGATCCGAACGACTTGTTCGATCGAAGTCACAAAGATCTTTCCATCACCGATCTTGCCGGTTCGTGCGGCGCTCACGATGGCGTCCAACACCTGATCGACATCCTCATCGGCAACCACCACTTCCACCTTGATCTTCGGCAGGAAATCCACGACATACTCGGCCCCCCGATACAGTT
This sequence comes from Lautropia sp., assembly GCA_041855185.1. Classification (GTDB taxonomy): domain Bacteria; phylum Pseudomonadota; class Gammaproteobacteria; order Burkholderiales; family Burkholderiaceae_E; genus Lautropia. The sequence continues at coordinate 8,197 of JBHADS010000606.1, forward strand.
CGGTATGCCCTTTCTGGCGGCCATAGCCCTTGACCTC
>JBHADS010000607.1:0-3806 GCA_041855185.1 Lautropia sp.
GGATCAGGCACGGGCCGCACTGCTCGACGATATCCGGCAACGGGGTACTGTCTATGGACGATGACGTTCTGATCAACAAAGCGGCGGTCATCGAACGCTGTGCTTCAGCATCACCTTCGGGATTTCGAGGACTACAGCCGGACGATGCTGTTGCGGGCGGCCCGCTGACCCGCAGTCAGCTGATTCGCCGGCGCGAGCGTGCCGAGGGTCGGGTTGCGTGGCTCAGCGCAGCAGGCTTCGGAGCAGCCGCCACACCACATCCAGCCCGGCCGACCACAGCTCGTCGATGAAGGGCGGGCCGCCGAGGCTTCGTTCGCTCAGCCGCTCGATCTGGCGCTCGCGTCGGCGCCGTTCGCTCAGGGCTTCCACCTCCGCCTGCGCGATCACCTGGGCGGCCCGGGCTTCGGCGCGCTCGGTCGCGCTCATCCCGCCCAGTTCCAGGGCGCCAGCCGCATCCGTGCCGGCTTGAACGCTCTGCAGGTGGGCACCCCGTCGATAGCGCCCCAGCGCCTTTTCCACCGCCTCGGGGTCCAGCAGCGAGAAAGCCGAACGGCAGTAGGGACAGGCGTGGTCCTTGCGCAGATCGACCGTGGCGCCGCAGCTGTTGCAGTGGATCGCACGGACCCGGTCGGCCAGCGCCCGGATCTCGGGCTGCGTCATCTGACGGACGAAACCCTTCTCGATCATGAACGAGGAGAAGGTGCCGAAGCGCCCATGCTGCTGCGGACAGCGGTAGACCACATAGCTGCCACTGATGGTGCGGTCCACCCCTCGCAGCAGGGTGCGCCGGCACTGCGGGCAGGCTTTGTGCGCCTTCAGTGGTGAATGGGGCTGTTCGCGGTGCGCGTGCAGCGTCTCGAAAAGCTGCAACACACCACGGGGCGAGAGCTGCAGGCTCTCACGATGATCGAACCAGATGCCGTGGCAGTCGAAGCACAGATCCAGCACCACCGGCTGCGCATGATGCGAATCGGCTCGCAGCGCCTGCATCGGCGCCCGGCACGAGGGGCACGGGCGTCCGTTCCGGGGTACGGTATGACCACGGGAGGAAAGCGAGGGGCTGGTCGAATGGATCATGCCCCCATTGTTTCAGCGCTGCCCTCACCCGCGGGAGGCCGGTCGGCTCATCGGTCGATGGGATGGCGCCGAAAGGCGGGGGAGGGCATCGGTGCACCGCCATCAGGCTCAGAACTGATAGTTGGCCGTCAGCAGCGCCGAACGGGGCGTTCCCGGCATCGCATTCGAGCGCCAATACTGGCGGTCGGTCAGGTTGGTGACGGCCAGTGTCACCGTCCACGGTGCGCTGCGCCAGCCCAGCATCGCATCCCAGCGGGTGTAGCCCGGCATTTCGACCGTGTTGTCCGCATCGGCCCAGCGGCGGCCGCTGCGGGTCACGCCCACTTCGCCGTACCACGAGCCCGGTGGGGCATAGCGCACGAACAGGTTGCCGTTTTGGCGTGCGGTCCGCTGCCTGCGGTGCTCCTTGGGCGCTCAGGCAGCCGACACGATGTCCTTGAACATCTGATAGCAGGCGTGCTGCTTGTGTTCGTCGTAGATGTAGCTGACGACCATGTATTCGTCGGCGCGAACCCGCTGGTGCAGATCGGCGAACTGCGCGGCTACGCTGTCACGGTTGCCGATCAGCGAGCAGGCAAGCATCTGGGCGGCCATCGCTTCCTCGCTTTCGGTCCAGATGCCCTCCATGCTCTCGACCGGGGGTTGCAGCGGCCGGCGGGTGTCGCGGACGATGTTCAGAAAGAACTGCTGCTGCGAGGTGGCGAGGTAGCGTGCCTCCTCGTTGGTGTCGGCGGCGATCACATTCAGGCTGAGAATGGTGCGCGGTTCCTGCAGCGCCGCCGAGGGCTTGAACTCGCGCCGGTAGGTATCCAGCGCCGCTTCCATCATCCGGGGCGCAAAGTGCGAGGCAAAGGCGTAGGGCAGGCCCATCTCGGCCGCCAGCCAGGCGCTTTCGGTGCTGGAGCCCAGGATGTAGAGCGGCAGCTCCAGGCCCATGCCGGGCAACGCGCGGACCTGTCCCTGCTGGTCGGCCGGCCCCAGATAGCGTTGCAGCTGCTTCACGTCCTCGGGGAAGCGCTCTGCCACATCGCTCTTGCGCCGGCGCAGGGCCGCCGCTGTCTGATAGTCCGTGCCCGGTGCCCGGCCCAGCCCCACATCGACACGGCCCGGATGGATGGTGGCCAGCGTGCCGTACTGCTCGGCCACCAGCAAGGGGCTGTGATTGGGCAGCATCACGCCGCCGCTGCCGACCCTGATCCGGTGGGTATTGGCCAGCACATGGCCGACCAGCACCTGGGTGGCGGCACTCAGCAGGCTGGGCATGTTGTGGTGCTCGGAGATCCAGTAGCGCTCATAGCCGAGACGTTCCACCTCCTGTGCCAGCGACAGCATCGAGGCAATGGCCTCGGCATGGGTCTGGCCTTCACGGACCGGAACCAGGTTGAGTGCGGATACGGTGGTCATGGGCTGTTTTCTCCTTCGAGCACGGCCGTGATTGTTCTTGGTTCTGGATGCGGGTGCCCGCAGCAGGGCGCATGTTCCACGCGCACCGGCCCCTTATTGTGCAACACCGCGGGCCTTGCCGGGGCGTGCCCGGCTGCCGCTTTGCTCGGATAGCATCGCTGGACTCAGGCGTCTTCCTTCGGCGGCCGGATCAGCTCGCGCGGCTTCAGCCCCAGCGCCAGCAGCACCGCGAAATAGAGCAGCGCCCCGCCCACCACCAGGCCGAGCACGATGCCGGCACGCAGCCAGGGCTCGTGCTGCAGCGCTACCCAGTCGAAATGCTGGCTACCCCAGGCGAGCAGCCCGCCCAGCGCCGTCAGTGCGACCAGCACCTGCACGATGAAGCGCGACCAGCCCTGCTGTGGCCGATAGGCGCCGCGTTTCTTCAGCCCGTGCAGCAGCCAGCCGGCATTCAGCCACGCGCCCAGCGAGATCGACAGCGCGAGGCCGGCATGGGCGATCCAGGGCACCAGCGCCAGATTCATCAGCTGGGTGAAGATCAGCACTGAAATGGCGATCTTCACCGGGGTGCGCACATCCTGCTTGGCGAAGAAACCGGGAGCGAGGATGCGCACCGCTGTCAGCGCGAACAGCCCGGCACCATAGGCAGTGACTGTCTGCGCCGTCATCTGCAGATCCTGCGCGCTGAAGGCGCCATAGTGATAGAGCAGCGCCGTCAGCGGGGTGGCCAGCAGGGCGAGGCCCAGCATCGCGGGCGTGGCCAGCAGCAGGGCCAGCCGCAAGCCCCAGTCCAGCAGATCGCTGTAGCGCTGCTGGTTGCCCGCGGCGTTGGCCGACGACAGACTGGGCAGCAGCACTGTGCCCATCGCGATGCCCAGCAGCGCCGTCGGAAACTCCATCAGCCGGTCGCCATACGTCACCCACGAAACACTGCCGGGGGCCAGCCATGAGGCGATCTGGGTGTTGATGATCAGGCTGAACTGCGCCACCGACACGGCCAGCAGCACCGGCGCCATGTTCTTGATCACCCGGCGCACGGTCGGATCCTTCAGCACCTTCCAGAAGGCGAAACGGATGCGCGGCACCATGCCGATTCTGGCCAGCGCCGGCAACTGCCAGGCCAGCTGGATCAGCCCGCCGATCATCACCCCGGCAGCCAGCGCCAGGATCGGCGGCTCGAAATAGGGGCTCAGGAACAGCGCAGCGCCGATCATCGACAGATTCAGCAGCACGGGGGCGAAGGCCGGCACGGCGAACTGCTTCCACAGATTCAGCACCGCCGCGGCCAGCGCCACCAGCGAGATCAGCAGAATGTAGGGAAAGAC
>JBHADS010000608.1:0-2513 GCA_041855185.1 Lautropia sp.
AGGTCCAGGTCCAGGTCCGGCATCCTGTCTTCCTGTGCCTGCCACCGCCTCATCGGTGGCAACAGCCCCGGAAGCCCACGTACAAAGATTCCTGCCCTCATTCATCGTGCACGCTCCTGGGCGGTGCTGAACCAGCGCACCAGCGCCTCGATCTCGCGGTCGTCGTAGCCCTGGATCAGCCGGGGCATGAGGGTGGCACCGGCATCGGCCCCGCCCCGACGAAAAGCCTGCAGGCGGGCGCGCAGCCGTTCGGCCGGCATCCCCTCCAGCGGCAGGATGTCCTCACCCGGATAGCCGGCCGGTCCATGACAGTTGGCGCAGCCGGCCGCCAGCAGCTCGATCTCGGCCGCGCTGGGCTCGGCAGATCCGACAGGGATGGCCGGCGAGGTGGACGAGGATACGGCGCCCTGCCCGGACGCCTTGGGTGACGGGTCAGAAGACGAAGCGGGAGCCTGGGTTTGCGACAGCGCCGGGCCGGACAGCACCAGCAGCGTACAGACGAGACCAGCCGAGCAGACTGGCCGGCGGAAGTTCGGAAATCGAGACACGTGAAACGGCCCTGAATGGAAGAACCCACAAAGCCAACCCACCACCCGGGCGAGGCTGTTCTTCCTGTGCTTCCCATTCTATAGCGCCCATCGAAGGCAGCCGCCTGCGCCCACTCTGTGATGCCGTCGTGCCCCCTGCTCAGCCCGCAGAGAAAAAGCGCCGCAGCCGCTCAGCCCGCCACGGCCTCCAGCACCGCCTCGCCATAGGTGGCGAGCTTGCGGGCGCCGACACCGGGCACGGCGGCCAGCGCATCCAGATCGGCCGGCTGCTGCAGCGCGATCTCGTGCAGCGTCGCATCATGGAAGATCACATAGGCCGGCACCCCGCTTTCCTTGGCCTGTCGGCTGCGCCAGGCGCGCAGTCGGGCGAAGCAGGCGGCACCGGCCTCGTCCAGATCCTGCTCCAGCGTCGAGGGTCGGCGCCGGCGGGCCCGGCTGTCGCGGGCGTTCTCGGAGGGCTGACGCAGCGCGACCCGCTGCTCGCCCTTCAGCACGGGGCGGCTGGCCTCGGTCAGCGAGACGGTCTGGAAGCGCTCGGCATCGATGTGCAGCAAGCCGGCGATCGAGAGTTGCCGCACCACCGAACGCCATTGCGAGACGCTGAGATCGGCGCCGATGCCGAACACCGGCAGGTGCTCGTGTCCATAGCGCTGCACCTTCTCGTTGGCGACACCCCGCAGCACGTCGATCAGGTGCTGGGCGCCGAACTGCAGGCCACTGGCCTTCTGGCAGCGGTAGATGCAGGACAGCAGTTTCTGCGCCAGCACGGTGCCGTCGATGGTGTCGGGAGGCGAGAGACAGTTGTCGCAGTTGCCGCAGGGCTCGGCCTCCTCGCCGAAGTAGGCGAGCAGCCGCACCCGTCGGCAATCGGTGGCCTCGCACAGCGCCAGCATCGAATCGAGCTTGGCATTGGCCTGGCGCTTGAACTCCTCCTGGGCCTCGGAGGCTTCGATGAAACGGCGCTGCTGCAGCACATCCGACAGCCCATAGGCCATCCAGGCCTCGGCCGGCCCACCATCGCGGCCGGCGCGGCCGGTCTCCTGATAATAGGCTTCGATCGAGCGCGGCAGATCCAGGTGGGCGACGAAACGCACATCCGGCTTGTCGATGCCCATGCCGAAGGCAATGGTGGCGACGACGATCATGCCGTCCTCGCGCTGAAAAGCCTCCTGCACCGCCGTCCGCTCCTCGGCCTCCAGCCCGGCATGGTAGGCGCGGGCCGGCAGCCCCTCGGCCTGCAGGAAGGCGGCGATCTGCTCGACCCGGGCCCGGGTGGCGCAATAGACGATGCCGGACTCACCGAGATGGCCATCGTGAATGAAGCGCAGCAGCTGCTGGCGGGCATCACGCTTCTCGACGATCCGGTAGCGGATGTTCGGCCGGTCGAAGCTGGTGATGAAGACCCGCGCCTCCTGCAGTTCGAGCCGCTCGATCATTTCGCGCCGGGTCAGCTCGTCGGCAGTGGCGGTCAGCGCTATGCGCGGCACGCCCGGAAAGCGTCGGGCCAGCCGGCCGAGATCGATGTACTCCGGCCGGAAATCATGGCCCCACTGGGATACGCAGTGCGCCTCGTCGATGGCGATCAGCCCGAGCCGGCTGCGATCGAGCAGCGACAGACAGCGTTCGGTCAACAGACGCTCGGGCGCGACATAGAGCAACTGCAGCTCGCCGGCCAGCAGCTGGCGCTCGACCTCGGCGGCCTCCTCGGCACTGAGCGAGGAATTCAGATAGGCGGCCGACACCCCCAGCTCGCGCAGCGCCGCCACCTGATCCTGCATCAGCGCAATCAGCGGCGAGACGACCACGCCCACCCCCGGGCGCAGCAAGGCGGGAATCTGGTAGCACAGCGATTTGCCGCCGCCGGTGGGCATCAGCACCAGCGCATTGCCACCATCGACGACGTGGTCGATGATGTCCTGCTGCAGACCGCGAAAGGCAGGATAGCCAAAGACGCGCTGCAGCACA
>JBHADS010000609.1:0-3159 GCA_041855185.1 Lautropia sp.
AGGGAGGCGGGGGCTGCGGCGGCGGACGGATCGATTGCGCGCGGGGCACCGGAGGAGGTGCCCCGCGAGCGGATTTGGTTTTGGCGCTTATTTGCGCGTGCGCGGGGTCCACCAGTTCGGGCTGACATCGGTGAAGAGGCCCTTGGCATTCAGCGCGTTGGCCTGCTCGATGCTGGCCAGTCCGGCTGGGCTCTGCACCACCCAGACCCGTCCGTTGATGCGGCGTTCGGGCTGCAGACCGGCTGCTTCCAGTTGGGCACGGCCGGCCGCTTCGGTGCTGTCTTCCTTCAGCGTCACGATCAGGCCGCCGGGCAGCGCCCAGGGGCTGCCTGCGGCATCGGTCAGCACCGGCGAGACGGTGTCGCCGCTGGCGGTGGTCACGCTGCTGGATGTGCTCTGGCCTTTCAGTGCCTTCAGCTGCTTGCGTTCGGCCTGGCTGGCCGAGCGCAGCTGGATGCCGCCGCCCGAATCCTTCGAGGGGAACTGCACGACGCGGCTGTCATCGAGCTGGAAGCGCCGGACGGTGTTGTTGCCGTCCCGGACTTCGATGCTTTCGGTGGCGGTGGTCTGGCTGGTGGCCTCGGTGGCCTGTGCCGGCAGCGCGCCGGCGAGCAGGGTGGCAAGACCGGCCGTGGCCAGATAGCGGGGAATGGAGGTTCCGGACATAGTCTGAGTGAATTCTGCTGCGAGTTGAGAGGGCCGGCGCATGGGTCTGGTTGGCAGGTGGGGCAGCATGGGATCAGCGGCCGTAGATCGTCAATGACCAGCTGCCGAGCTGCCCGGTTTCACCGGCCTTGCGGTCGATGGCCTCAAGCGTCCAGGTACGGTTGCTTGCGGTGGCGGCCGGTTCGTCCATGTGACGGGTCAGCCCCACGGTGAAGTCCTGCAGACCATCGCAACGAGCCTGCGCGGCGGAACCGTTGCTGATGTTGTAGCAGTTGTGCGGCGTCATCAGCGTGCTGGTCTGGTTGGACGGGCTGGTCAGCGTGACGTGCAGGTTGCTGGCGTCCGGGTGGACGGCGCTGCTGTTCGCGGCGGTGGTCTTCAGATTCACCTCGACATGCTCGATCTGGGTGATCGCGCAGCTGTCGGGCACCGCGATGGTGCTGATCAGGCCACCGGTGGCCCGAGCGTTGTAGTCGACGGCGGTCGTGGTGGTGGCGGATTCGGGGATGGCACCGCCGGTGCTCTGGGTGTAGGGGCCGCACTGCTTCAGCGTGCTGCTGCCTCCGACACTCGTCCAGGTGCGGGCCTGCTGCACGGCCGCGCTGGCATCGACCACGCCGAAGCCATATTCATGGCTGTAGTTCAGCGTGCCGAAGCGGGTCCAGCTGGCCGACGTGGGGTCGACCTGCCGGGCGGTATGGGCCAGCACCAGACGCACGTCGCGCCAGCTCAGATTCGGGTTGGCTTCCAGCATCAGCGCCACCACGCCCGAGACCATCGGCGTCGCGGCCGAGGTGCCATTGAAGCCGTTCGTGTAGTTTTCGTCCTTGATGGTGGTGGTGGTGATCTGGGGCAGGCTGCTGTTCAGGTCGGCCGAGGGGGCGCAGACCAGCAGGTTGGCGCCGGGTTCGCTGTAGGCCGCGCGCTTGCCCTGGGCATTGGTGGCGCAGATGGCCATCGTGCCCAGCAGCGAGACGTGACCATCGTAGTTGGACATCTCGGTGGATTCGCAGTCCTCCGGATCACCCGACATGCAGCCGCCGTTGCCGGCGGCAAAGACGAAGATCGAGCCCAGCCCTTGCCGGCCCGACTTCAGGGCTTCGGTCAGCGTGGTGCGCATCCAGGTCGGCGCCGAGTAGAAGTGGCCATCGTCCTGGGCGCCCCAGCTGTTGTTGTAGATGTGGTTCTTGTCGTTGTCGTGCGTCAGCGCGTGCAGCAGGTGCTGGTCCTCGCCGGTGGCGATGGCGTTCAGGCCGACCAGACTGGCGCGGGGGGCAACCCCCGAGACGCCGATGCCATTGCCATCACGGGCGGCGATCACACCGGCTACGGCGGTGCCGTGGGTGTCGGCCGTGTCGCAGGGCATCGGGTAGGCGCTGCCAAAGCCATAGCTGCGGTAGTTGTAGCTGCCGCCGGCCACGATGTTGGGGAACAGATCGTTGTGGGTCACTTCGACGGCATCGTCGATGACTGCGACGCGGATGCCCGCACCCTTGCCGGCTGCCCAGGCTCCCTGCACCCGCAGATCCTCTCCGCTGGTGGCGCCCGTCACCTGGCCGGTGTTGTTCAGGTGCCATTGCTGGCGCAGCAGCGGGTCGGTGCCGGTGCGCTGGGTGGCCGGAGCACTCAGGCGGTAGCGCACCGCGCAGCCGGATGCGTTCAGATATTCACCGACCACTGGGGTGGTCGAGCCCCCGCTCTGTGTCGTCGAACCCGAGCTGCCGTAGTCGCCATTGTTGACCGAGCTGCTCCCGCCACAGGCGGCCAGCAGGGAGGCCAGGAGAGGAAGCGACCATTTGCTCAGGGATTTCGTAGCTGGAGTCATGCTATCGAGATGAAGGGTTGTGTCGGGACAGGGCAAGCCGCTTGCCGTGTCGGAAAAGGCTCGTCCGGCAGCGCTCGAGCAAGTACATCTTGATGATTGCCGCCAGCGTTGCCATCGCTTTGAGACGCGCGCCGGGGAATAGTCGATGGACGGTCTGTCGTCGGGCACGCCGGACGGGGTGAGGGCATCAGCTCCCAGGCAGCTGCCGATTCCCGTCTCGTCCGCAGCGCTGAGTTTCGCACAGGCACCGGCCCTCAGGCGCTCCGTACGTACGCCGGCTGCGAGTCACCTATCAGAAACTCCTGAAGCTGGCACCCGGTTGACAGCGGATTTACAACGGATTTTGTTGGTTGCGTTCCGATACGGAAGCGCGGTGCGGGTGTGTCAAAAACCGTCAAGGCATCTCAAGGCATAATTCGGGGTTGGCCGGTGCAAGGCGCGCCCCGCGGGCTTTCGCGGGGGTGAGTGAGTGCATGACGCGCTCGGGTCCGCAAGGCGGATTCACCGAGCATACACCGGATGCTTCATGGCTTCCCGGGGGCCGACTGGCGGTTGCCTCGGAGCAGATTCAGGAGATTTGAAAGAATGGACGAGCAAGTCAAACGGTTGAGCTCCGTGCTGGTGGCCAATCGTTCGGAAATCGCGATCCGCGTGATGCGGGCAGCCGC
>JBHADS010000610.1:0-4834 GCA_041855185.1 Lautropia sp.
AGGATCATGAAGCGGCGATAGAGCCATTGCTCGAAGCGCTTGGCATCCTCCATCCGGATCGACACCGAGGTCAGCATGCCCTCGAACACCCGGGGCGGCGCGAAGTAGTAGGAGGGGCCGATTTCCCGCAGATCGATGATCACGGTATCGGCAGATTCGGGACAGTTGATGGTGAAGCCCGCCACCAGCCACTGCGCCACCGAGAACAGATAATCCCCCACCCAGGCCGGCGGCAGATAGGACATCACGTTGTCGTTCTCGTTCAGCCCATCGACCTCGACCCCACCCTGAGCCGCGCCGATGAAGCTGGCGTGCGTCTGGCAGACGCCCTTCGGCTTGCCGGTGGTTCCGGAGGTGTAGAGGATCACCGCTACATCGTCCGGCTGCACCTGCTCGACCGCCGCCTCGAAGAAGCCCGGATTCGCCTGCTCGTAGGCTTTGCCCAGCTCGACCAGCTGCGCCACGCTGATCAGACCGGGCTGGACATAGTTGCGCAGCCCGCGCGGGTCGTCGTAGATGATGTGCGTCAGGCCCGGCACGCTGTCCTCGCGCAGCATCAGCAGCTTGTCGACCTGCTCCTGATCCTCCGCATAGGCGAAATGCACTTCGGCATCGGCCAGCACGAAAGCCATCTCGTTGGCCACCGCATCCTGATACATCGGCACCGGCACGCCGCGCAGACTCTGGATCGCCAGAAAAGCCATGTACAGATGCGGCCGGTTGTCGCTGATCAGTGCCAGATGATCACCCTGACCGAAACCCAGCGATGCCAGACCGCCAGCCAGCCAGCGCACCTCGTTGGCCGTCCGCGCCCAGCTCCAGCTCTGCCAGATGCCATATTCCTTCTCGCGTATCGCCGTCGCTTCGGGGCGCTGTGCGGCGTGTCGCAGCAACAGACGAGGAAAAGTCGTAGCCATAAAAGGACTCTGTCTCCATTGTTCTTCGGGATCGTTGCCGCACACGACGACCGCGGCCGATCCTTCGAGCGTTCTATGCACGGATTCGCAGGGACGAACCGATGCATGACTCGCTCTATGGGGGCAATCCTAGCCGCCCTGCACCAATTTCTTCAATTTCTTCGGGCAAGGGGAAACCCGTGCTTTGCTGCCAGAGCTGCGGCGCACCAAAACCGCCTGACAGCCACCCCGCCGGGCCGTTCTGGCGCGCACGACATCGCCACAGCGAGCCGCGTTTCCGGGCAAGAAAATGCGTTGTCTCAAGGATTTATCGGCTACCTGCCCAAGCGCGGCCTTCAGCACGCCTTGGCCCCCGAGCCGATGATGCAACACACAATTACGGGGAAATCACCCCGGTTTCATCAGGGGTGTGGCACAAATTGTCTCTTTGTTGTCAGCCGCCAGCGCAGGGCATCAGGCGGGATGCGTCAGCGGGCGCATCGTCACTGCAACCTGCGGCAGATGTTCTCCCCCGCCGAGGATCACCCCCCGCATCGGCGACACATCCGAAAAATCCCGTCCCACCGCCACCGTCACGTGCTCGACATCGGGCAGCATGTCGTTGGTCGGATCGAAGGCGATCCAGTCGCTGCCGGGCAGCACGCCGGGACAATGGACCTCCACCCAGGCATGGGAGGCGTCGGCACCGATCAGCCGGGGCTGCCCCGGCGGCGGGCGTGTCAGCAGATAGCCGCTGACATAGCGGGCCGACAGGCCCAGCGAACGCAGGCAGCCGATCATGAAGTGGGCAAAGTCCTGGCAGACCCCCCGGCGCTTGTGCAGCACCTCCAGCACCGGGGTCGAAACCGTGGTGGCTGTGGGGTCGAACACGAATTCGCTATGGACCCGTTTCATCAGGCAGCCAACCGACTCCAGCAGCGCCCTGCCCGGCGCAAAGCTGTCATGCGCATAGGCTTGCAGTTCCGGCAGGATCGGCACGCAGGGCGACTCGAACAGAAAGCCGCTGGCCGCCAGATCGGCAGCCGTCATCGGCTGTGCCCGGTAACGCAGGCGATCGCGTACCTGCTCCCAGGCCGGTGAACACAGGTTGACCGGCGCGGGCAGGTGCGGCCAGACCGTCACCTCCAGCCTTGCGCAGACCTGCAGGCTGTCATGCGGTTCGTCGATCGAGAACCACTGCACCGCATTGCCGAAGGCATCCTGCCCCCGCTGTTGCCAGGAGGGCGCCGGGCTGATGTCCACCGTCTGGACATGCACCTGCTGCCAGGGCAGCGTGCGCGGATACAGATGCAGCATCTGCCGCGACAGCAGCACCCGGCCGGTATAGTCGTACCGGGTGTCGTGCAGGACTTCGTAGCGGACCGGATCGGTAGCGTGCATGACTCAGGGTGCCAGGGTGGGATGCGTGCCGTGCGCACCCGCCAACGAGAAAAAGCGCAGGCTCAGCTGTTCGGACAGGCTGCGCCCATCACCCTGCAACGACCACAGGCGCACGGCGATCGCCCCGAGCGTCGCAGCGATCGCCGGCCAGTCGGCTGCATCGGGCAGACAGCGATCGAGTTCCAGCCGGCGCAGCTCGACGCAGTGTCCCGGCAGCGCACCGGCATCCCAGTCGGGATGTTCGGCCAGCAGCGGTGCCATGTCGCGCTCCAGTGCGCACAGCGGATACAGGACGCTGCGAGGGTTGGCCTCATCCGCCAGCACCAGATCCAGCACGGGCAGCAGCTCGGGAGCCCGCATGTAGCGCGAGCGGAAGGTGATGCTGGAATCGAAGACTTCGAGCAGCCAATCGAGCGCCTCGGGCTGCAACGCGCCTGCGCTCCCCAGAAAACGGGCCAGGATGCCGCTGAGCGCATCCAGCCGCTCGATGTGCCGCCCCAGCATCAGGAAGCGCCAGGCATCATTGCGCGTCATGTGATCGAGGGCAAAACCGGTCAGCGAGGCCGTCGTGCTCAGCACCCGGTCCAGAAAACGCAGGGAATGCGGCAGCAGCGGACGCAGACGGGCCGCTTCGGCAAACGCGTCATGCAGGCGCTGAATGGCGTGCCAATGGTCCTGCGACAGCCGATCGCGCACCTGGATGCCGGCCTGATGCAGCTGCGCATTGATCCAGGCCAGCCCCCCCGGGGGCTCGGCATCGAAAATGCTCGCCAGCAGAGCCGGCGCCGCCATCGCCTGCGGGGGCGTCGCCGCGCCCAGGATCATGCCCTGCCCCTGGGCCACTGCCCAGGCCGTGCGCAGCGCCTCCTGCCGCGGCTCGACCGGATCATCCCAGCGCACAACCAGGCTGCGCAGCATCCGGGCGGTGGATTCCAGACGCTCGGCATAGCGCCCCATCCAGAACAGGTTCTCGACCACCCGCGAGGACAGGCTGTGGCCGGCGCGCACCAGGTCCCCCGAACGCAGCACCCCGGCCTGCGGGCCGGGGGCAGGCGCTGGCGAGCGGGCCGCGCGCACCACCCAGACATCCTTCGATGCACCGCCGCGCTGCATCGTCACCACATTGGTGTCCGGAGAGCTGGCGACCCGGCACAGACCGCCAGGCATCACGCGATAGCCCTGTGCGGTGGCCAGGGCAAAGACCCGCAACCCCACCACCCGCGGCACCAGCCCTCCCGGCTGGCCATCCGGTGCCTGTGGACGCAGACCGGGCTGCTGCCAGGTCGGCGCCTGCGATAGATGCACCATCTCCTGCGCCACCCAGTCCTGCGGGCCGGCCTCGATCTGCGCCGCCAGCGCCGCACGCTGCGCCGCATCGAGTTCGGCGCCGAAGGCGGGCTGCACGTTCAGCGAGGCCCGCGCCGACTTGATCACCAGCCGATCGAGATTGGCCAGCACGAAATCCCGTGCCGCCGGCTCGCCGCACCACCAGGTGCCCACCGAAGGCATCGCCAGGGTCTCGCCCAGCAGGCGCTCGCACAATGCCGGCAGAAAGCCCATCAGAGCGTTCGAGGCCAGCCCCCCCGAGCCCAGCGCATTGCCCATCAGCACCCGGCCGGCGCGCACCACGCTGAGCAGCCCGGGCACCCCAAGGGCCGAGTCGCCGCGCAGTTCGAGCGGATCGCAGAAATCGTCATCCTGGCGGCGCACGACGGCGTGGACCCGCTGCAGACCGCGCACCGTCTTCAGATACAGGGTTTCGCCGCGCACGCTGAGATCCCGCCCCTCGACCAGCGGAAAGCCCAGATGACGCGCCAGATAGACGTGCTCGAAATAGGTTTCGTTGTGGTGTCCGGGGGTCAGCACCACGCCGAGCGGAGCCTCACCGGGCTCGGCGGGCGCCAGCCCCAGCAGGGAGGCGCGCGCCTGTTCGAAGAAGCCCTGCAGCGGCTCGATACGCATGTCCCGGAAAGCCTCGGGAAAGGCGTGCGAGATGATGAAGCGGTTCTCCAACGCATAGCCGGCACCGGAAGGCGCCTGGGTGCGGTCGGCGATCACCCACCACTGCCCATCGGGCGCGCGCGCCAGATCGACCGCATAGCTGTGCAGCCAGATATCGTGCGGGGGTCGGACACCGCGGCAGGGCCAGAGGTAGTCGGGCCGTCCCAGCACCAGCGCCGGCGGCAGCAGCCCCTCGGCCAGCAGGGTCTGCTGCCCGTAGATGTCGGCGAGCAGCGCATTCATCAGCCGCGCGCGCTGCGCCACGGCAGCCGCGATGCCCGCCCAGGCCCGGCTGTCGATGATCAGCGGCAGCGGGTCGAGCAGCCAGGGCCGGTCGGCCCCATGCGGGTCGGCATACACGTTGTAGGTGACACCGTTCTCCAGGATGCGCTGGCGCACGAAGTCGCTGCGCTGCGCCATCTCGGTGGCGGGCAACGATTCCAGCCCGGCCGCGAATGCCTCCCAATGCGGGCGCAACCTGCCCTGGGCATCCAGCAGCTCATCGTAACGATCGACGGGGTGGGGATATTCCTCAA
>JBHADS010000611.1:0-2748 GCA_041855185.1 Lautropia sp.
GCGCTGCTGGAGCAGCTCAGCGGGCTGCCGCGGCTCTGGGGCAGCATCGCCACCACGGTCGCCACGGTGCTGATCGTCTGCCTGGATGTGCGCAAGGTGATCGCCTTCATCGGGGTGCTGACCGTTCCGCTGCTGGCGGCGGTGACGATCGTGGCGGTCTGGTCGATTGTCAGCGGCCATGCCGATCTGGCGGTGCTGAACGAAGCGGCGGCCGGGCAGCCGCGCGGTGCGGGCAACTGGCTGGTGGCTGCCTTGCTCTATGTGTCCTACAACATCGTTGCCGGGGCCCCGTTCCTGGCGATCCTGGGCAGCCGTTCAGTCGATCGTTCCACTGCCTGGCTGGGTGGGGTGCTGGGTGGTGCGCTGCTTGGCTTGCTGATTCTGGTGATCGGTGGCGCGATGTTCGTCAAGATCGACCAGCTGGGAGGCGTCGATATGCCGATGCTGGCGCTGGCCTCGCAGATCTCGCCCTGGGTGGGCGTGCTGATGGGGCTGGTCGTCTTTGCGATGATCCTCAATACGGCGGTGGGGATGCTCTATGCCTTCTCGGCACGGGTACTGGAGCCGGGCACCCGGAGCTTCAGGCTCGGCACGGCGACGATCGGGGTTGTGGCCTTCGGCTTCAGCTTCATCGGTTTCATCAAGCTGGTGGGCACGGTCTATCCCTTCTTCGGCTACCTGGGCTTCGTGCTGATGATCTGCACGCTGCTGGCCTGGTGGCGCCAGCGGCGCTGAGTGCCTTGCCGTCCGCTATCGGCGAGGCAGAAACGGGAGCAGCCCCGTGTCGTGGGGGGCGGGCGGAGGGGATGCAGCGGTTGCCACTTGGGCGCTTTCGGCCGAAGAACACAGCTGCTGGTCAGCGCAGGCCACATCGGCTGGTACGGATCGGAGCCTGGCAGCATGGCCCCGGTGTGGAGCATGAGGCTGCCAGGGTTGGTCTGCAGGTGGCCGGCCTGCTCAGGCGCGAGAGCAGGTCATGGGCAGGCCGGATGTCGAGCCTCAGAAGAAGTGCCGCACGCCCAGGGCCACGCGACGCGGTTTCACGTCGTCGGCGTCCGCCACCTGCTGCTTGCCGATGCCGACGGCACCGTAGAGATAGGTGCGCTTGCTCAGGCCATGGGTATAGGCCAGGCCCACGCCGCTTTCGGTGTTGTCCTCGCCCTCCGGGTCATCCTGGCGGTAGGTCAGGTAGGCGGTGCCGCTGTCCGAGACCGCAAAGCTGAGGCTGCCGAAATAGCCTTTGGTCTTGTTGGAACTGGCGCCATCCTCGTACTTGATCCTGGATTCTGCGTAGGTGAAGCCCGCGCCGAAGCGTCCCAGCTGGGTGCCCAGGGAGGCTAGCAGCTGATCGGTGCTTTTCAGGTTGTCGATTCCCGCGCCGTCGATGGACTGATAGCCCAGACCGATCGAGAAAATGCCCCAGTCGCCGGTGCCGCTGAACGAATAGGTGTCGTTCTGCTTGTTGTAATCGCTCGCCGTCGCACCAGCCGGTGCCTCGGACTCGCCGGCTGTGTAGCTGCCGCTCAGGGTGATGCCGGCCAGGGCAGGGCTTTCGTAGCGAATGGTGTTGGAGCTGCTGCCCATGACGCCGGCCAGTTCGTCGTTGTTGTAATAGAAGCTCTGGCCTGTCAGATCGCCGACATCCAGAACCGGCTTGATGGCGACATCCTGTTTGCCGAGCTTCAGCACGCCATAGGCACCGTCCAGTCCGACCCATGCTTCGTTGTAGAAAGCGTCCGGGTCCGACTGCATCCCGTTGTCGGCACGTGCCCGAGCTTCCAGGAAGAAGATGCCTTTGGTGCCGGTGCCCAGTTCTTCGGTGCCGTCGATGATGACACGCGATCCACCCCAGATGCCGTCATTGAGCTGCAGGTCGGAGCCCTGGCCGTCGTTGGCATCGTCGTTCAGGCTCTCCAGCGCGGCGTCGATGCTGCCCTGAAGCTGAACGCTGCTTTGCGCGATGGCGAGGGAGGGAAGGGCGGAGCTTATCAGACAAGCAAGAATGATTCGTTTCATGATTCAATCTTCCGGACATTATCTGCCATGACACCACGCATGCACGAAGCGGTATCGCCATTCGATGCTGCATCCTCAGTGAGGCATGTGCACACGCGGCCGTTACAGCGAGATTTCTGGGTTGGACATGCACTTCGTCACATCCAGTATAGGCTTTGGCGCAACACTGTGCAGATAGAGCCCAACCCGACAGCAGGCGTTTCTCTGCGAGGGCAAAAGTCTGCCCTCGGCAGCCCCGGTACGGGGCAGGGATGACCGCCGGCGCCGGGCGCGCTGCGTTGTCCGCCGGCACTCGCCATGTTTGGCTCCCTCTGTACTCACAGCTCTCGCAGCACGCCCGGTTCCCCCGGTTGCCCGGGCGCCTGACGCCCCCGGGGCATCATGCGCACCCGGGGGCGGGCTGAGGGGAGGATGCCCCCGCGGCGGGCGTGGAAGCTGAATCTGCCGGAGCGGATCAGGGCGTCATGCCCAGCCGGCGCATCCGGACTCCCTGATGCACCCAGACGAAGAGCAGCAGCAAAAAGCCCGGCAGATAGAACCAGTTCGGGCTGGGACGGTCCGTCGGCGTCAGCACCTCGGTGATCGCCCAGCCTTGCTCGAAGCCGATCTTCTGTGCCGGCGAGCCGAAGCGCACCAGGCTGATCTGCAGATCGTCGCCGAAGGGCATCACGCCCAGGCCGGCGTCGGACAGCCGTTTCAGCGCCGGGCCTGGTTCGCCCATCGGCAGCGACA
>JBHADS010000612.1:0-4298 GCA_041855185.1 Lautropia sp.
CTGGCGCATGGCCGATACGACCCGGTAGTGCCGATCGAGCGGGCGCTCGCCTCCCGCGAGCGGCTGCAGCAGCTCGGCTACACCGTCGAATGGCACGAATACCCGATCCAGCACTCGGTAAGCCCCGAGGAAATCGCCGACATCGACGGCTTTCTGAAACGGGTGCTGAAGGGCTGAACACATAGCACAGCCGTCCCCTGCGGAGGACAGCCAGACCGCTATCACAATCTTCCTGCCGGTACGCCCCTGCCATGACCGATGGGGCGCCTCATCCGGGGCGCCTTTGCGTCACCGCGATGGCTTCTGCTTCAGCGAGCGCATCGCCCGGGTGACGATGCGCTGCGTGTTTCTGTCGTCCGGGCGTTCCGCCAACCAGCGCTGGCAGAGCGCCGTCACCCAATCCGGTTGATCCTTGGCGGCATCGTTCAGCCAATTGGCCACCGAGTCCTGCACATAGACGACGGGATCGGCGCGCAGCGCCTCCAGTACCGGGAGCGCCTGTTCGGGGTGCTTCTTGAGCGCGCCCAGATGGGCACACCAGACGCCCCGCGGACGGATCGATTCGGTGGCAAATCGCCTGATGCGCTCGGAGCTGTCCGAAGCCCAGGCCGTGAGCAGCGCAATGCTCTGGTCAAGATCGGCCGCCAGATGGGGACGAAGCGCCATCCAGGACCATTCGCGCACGCCAAAATGCGCATCGTCGGCCAGCGGCCAAATCGCCGTCAGACGATCGGCAATCGATTGATTCGGCAGCAAACCGATCATGAAGCAGGCCCAGCCCCGCACGGTGTCCGAACGGTGTTCGGCCAGCACCGGGATAGCGTCTGCCCCCAGACGCAGCAACAGCAACTCGGCGGCCAGATTCATGCGCTTCAGAATGCCAAGCCCGGCGCTCTCGCGCATCTGTTCGATCACCTCTGGCCCCACCTCGGGCAGCGCGGTCTGCATCAATACCGAAAAATCGACGGCAAGACATTCGGTCAAGGTCGCCGCCTCGATGTCACCCCGATTCAAGGCCGCCAACCGGTCCGCCTCGATATCGGCCACGCCTCTGCCTTTGGCTCCGCTCATCCTGAAAACCCTCCCTGCGCTATCCAGTCTCCCGGCATGCTACACGCAGATCAAGGCCACGGGCCACGCGCGCCGGCGGCAGGTGGTAGGTGGTAGGTGGCAGGAAAGGCTCGCCCCGGCCAGCCACGTCGCCGTACACCGTTCGGAGCCGTCGTTCGGAACCTCTACGCGCCCGGCGCACCCTCAGCGGTCGCTGCGCAGTTCAAGACCGAGCGCGGCAGCCGCCCCCGTCAGCGCATCGGCCTGACGCATCAGGCTCTCGAACAGGTGCTGCAGTCGGCGACGGCCGGGCGCGCTGTCGTCGCCCAGAATCTCCAGCTCGAAAGGCGCCTGGATCGCCTGAGCCGCCGCAAGCGATGCCGCGATACTGTCGCCGGTCTGCCGGGCCAGTTCCGGCTGGGCGGCGGCGAGCAGGCGCTCCAGCGAGGCACCGCGCAGCATGCGACCGTCACGCCGTCGATAAAGCCCCTGCCAGACGCTCTGGATGCCCTGCACCGCCGCAACGAGATCCCGATCGGTATTGTCCGAAAAGCAGGACAGCTCGTCCTCCTGATCCTGCGTGCCCAGAGGCACCTCGATCCGTTCGGCCGCCAGCTCGTCCCGCGTCAGCCCGATGAGCGCCCGCATCATCCGGCGCAGCGACTCGGCGCCCCCTTGCTCGAAGGCGGCCCGATAGGCAGCGTCCTGTCCCGGCGCCCAGGCATTCCGCAACGTCTGCAAGTCCTCGACCAACTGCGCGGTGATCCACTGCAGATACTGCCGGCGACGTTCGGCATTGGGGCGCTCGCCATCGATGAAATCGGTATGGGCACGCGCGCCCGGCCCTTCCTCGCTGACATCCTGCCCCCAGAGCATGAACTCGATGGCCTGCCAGCCCAGCGTGATCTTCTCCGGGCCGCCCTGTCCGTGCAGCGTGAGCAAGGCATCCCCGTCGAGCGACACGGTACGGTCGTTGATCAGCCCCGTGTACTCATCGCCCTCGACATAATCGATATGCGCCTCATCGAGCGGCCAGGCATCGAGCCTCGGCTCAAACCGCGCCAGCCCGTCGAAGGGGCTGCTGCGCCAGCGGAATGCCTCGGTCCGGCCGTAGATTTCCCGCGCTGCCAGCCACCGCTGCCGCGCCACCTGCAGCGCCTTGTCCGAAGGCTTGCTCAGCAGGCGTTCGATCGCCTGCTGCATCGCACGGGCCGACTCCAGTGCGTCATCATGGACGGCATGGGCCAGCACCGCAGCCTGTGCAAGTACGGCTTCGGTACTCACCCCGGGGCTGTCCACCGCACCCGATGTCTGTCCGCTGCGCTGCGCCCGCCCCTCCGGCGTCGCCCCCTCGGTTCTCGCCGTCGTGCGCGTGTCCGCCCGGGACTCCGCCTGCGCAGCGCTTCGGGGCTCGGCCTGCGCAGCAGCCGGCACAGTGCCAGCGGTGGCCGTGCTGGCTGCCGGGACGCGGGCGCTCACCACCAGCAGGGGCAGCGATACGCACAGAGCGGACAACAGCGTGCCTCGTTTCACAGGAATCTCCGGGGCGGGGAAGGAGGAAGGTGACAGCCGACGGCGCTCCGAGCAGCCCCCGCACGGGCGGCCGGGCGCATCGGAATCGACGCGCATTGTATGCAGTCCCTTGTTTTCCGTGGAAGGGCCGCCATCTGACTGCAAGCGGGCTGATCAATGCGCCGACATCCGCTCCGCTTGCGCGCCACTCAGCCATAGCCCCGGCGGCCCAAGGGAAATAAATTACCCAACGGTCAGCAAAGCATGGCAAACTAGGGTGTGCCATGTGCGCCCGAGCGTGTTCACGGGTGCGATCGAGTGCATGACACGCTCCACGCGTGTGCCCCGGTGTTTCAGGTACGCGCTGCCGCGATCGGCCTTCGGACCGATCCTCCCTTCAGCTCACCCAAGGAGAGCAACACGATGTCTACCGAAACCACTGACAAACTTGCCGCCCGTATCGAAGAGGCCGTCGCTTCGCTGGAGCGCTCGATGCGCCAGGGCCGGCGCAAGTTCAGCCGTTCCGCCGCCCGGACCCGTGACAACTGGGAGCAGGAATGGGAAGCGCTGAAAGAGGATCTGTCCGAGCTGCTCGACAGTGATTCGCTGCGCAACCAGCCCGAAGTGCGTGCGGCGCTCGACCGGATGCGCGACACCGTGCAGCAGATGTCCGAAGCCGCGCAGGAAACCGCGCATGAGGTGCATCGTCGCGCCCGTGAAGGCGCCGAGCGGGTCAACGAATATGCCCACACCTCGCCCTGGCAGACGGCCGGCATGGCCGCCGCCGCCGGCCTGGTGATCGGCTTCCTGCTGTCCCGCCGCTGATCCGGCGCAGACCATGTTCGGCCGACTGATTCAGGCACGGCTCAGATCGCTCCGGCAGACCGCAGCCGGTCTGCTGAGCGGTCTGGACGATCGCAGTCGCCTGCTGGCGCTCGAACTGGGCGCCGAGGCCCGCTGGTTGGGCACGGTGGCCGCGATCGGGCTCGCCGCGATCATCATCTCGATCATCGGTCTGCTCTGGTTGATGGCCACCCTGGTGGCGCTGGCCTGGGATACCCCGTGGCGGCTGTACGCGCTGCTCGGCTCGGCCGCCTTCTGGGTGCTGCTGAGCCTCGGGCTGCTGCTGAAGCTGCGCGCGCTGCTGAAAACCCATCGGACCGCCTTCCCGTTGAGCCGGCAGGTCTTTGCCGACGACATCAAGGCACTGCGCGGGGAACTGGATCATGAATGAGCACCGCACCCGCCAAGGGAACACGGCTGCCGCCCCCGAGACGGCTGCCGATATCTTTGCGCGCATCCAGCGCCAGCGCACCGAATCGATCAGTCGATGGGCTCAGCCCCAGCCCGAAACCGACACCCCTGCCCCTGCCGGGCAGGCTGGCACCAGCGACCAGCCCCGCAGCCACGCGGGCCGTACCGAAGAAGACGCCGTGGCGGATCTGCGTGCGGCACTGGCCTCGCTGAAGGCGGCCAGCGCCTCCACTCGCCCTACCGATGATTCTGAATTACAGAATTCAGCATTCAATGAACACAGCAGAAGCCAGGGCGCGGACAACGACCCGGCGGCCACCGTGCATCTGGAGCGGATCGACCCGAGCGCCGAGCCCGCCGAGACCATCGATGCCGACCCCGGCTTTCCACGCAGCATGACGATGCGCACCCTGATGCGCTATCCGGCCCTGGGTCTGGTTGCCGCCGTCCCGGTCGCCACCGTCCTGCTGAAATCGCCACGC
>JBHADS010000613.1:0-4313 GCA_041855185.1 Lautropia sp.
CTTGGCCAAGGCGCTGCAGACCGAGCTGACGCTGGCGATGGAACGCATCCTGATCCGGCTCTATCCGAACGCCCTGTCGATGGCGGCCCTGGGCAGCGGCGCCAAACGGCTGAACATCAACCTCGGCGCCGACCTGGCCCACGCCACCCGGCCGGGGCCACGGGCTGAGGAGCCATCGCCGGATGCAGACACCGGCGCGGCCTCCTCCACCAGCACCGCCTCGGCCGCCGCTCCGGCGCCCTCCACCCCACCCGCGCAGACCGCAAGCGCCAGCGCCGCGGCCGATCAGCCCGCTGGCAAGGCATCTGCCGCGCCCGCCGCCGCGGATGCGGCGGCCCCCGCAGCGGCACCGCCCGCCGAAACGCGCCCCTGAGACGCGGGTCGCCAAGCCCGCACACAGAAATGCCCGGGAGCCGGCTTGAACCGGAACCCGGGCATCGATCGCGCAACCGGGCACGCAACCCCCGGCGCTCGTGTCGATCGGTGATCGGCGACGATCCCGCGACTCGGCGGCATCGCCAAGCCCTCGCGCCCTTGGGGGAGCGCAAGGACCCGTTCCCCGATCGTTTGCCTCAGAGGTGATCCTTGCGGGTGATCACATAGGTGGCGCTGGCATCGAGCCGCAGCCGCCAGCCCGGATGCACGACGATGGTGGTGGTCGGCTCCTCGACCACGGCCGGCCCTTCGATCACATTGTCGGCGCCCAGCAGCGTGCCGTCGTAGATCGGCGTGTTATGGGGCGCATCGTCAGCCGCGAAGGTCATGTCCCGGTGCCCTTTCAGCGCATCCGACATCTTGCGACCGCCCGGCAGCTTCGGCGCCTGCAGCGCCGCATTCTTGCCAAAGGCGATGCACTCGATGTTGATGATCTCGATCAGGCTGTCGGGTTCGTTGTAGGTGAACAGCTGCTTGTGCAGATCATGGAAGCGTTGCTTGATCGCCGCCAGGTTCGCCTCATCCACCGTCAGCATGCCGATGTCCACGGTGCACTCGTGCACCTGACCGACATAGCGCATGTCGATGCTGCGCCGGAACTCGATCCGGCCAGTATCGACGCCCTCGGCTTCCAGCGTTTCGCGCGCCTGGGCCTGCAGCGCCTGGAAGCGCGCCTCGACCGCCTTCAGGTCGGCGCCATCGTCCAGACGCATCGGCATGGCCGCCATGTAGTTGTAGCGCACATCCGAAATCACCTGACCGAAAGCGCACAAGCCCGAAGCCAGCTTCGGCACCAGCACGGTACGGCAGCCGATATCCTCGGCCAGCGCTGTCAGGTGCAGTCCGGTCGCCCCACCGGCGCCGATCAGCGCGAAATCGCGCGGATCATAGCCCCGCTCGATCGACACCCGGCGGATGCCATTGCCCATGTTGTTGTTGACGATGCTGTAGATGCCGTAGGCAGCCTTCTCGACCGAGATGTTCAGCGGCTCGGCAATGTGGGTGCTGATCGCCTGACGAGCCGCATTCGCATCCACCGCCAGCCGCCCGCCCAGCAGAAACGCCGGATTCAGATAGCCGAGCGCCATGTTGGCATCGGTCACGGTCGGCAACGTGCCACCACGCTGATAGCAGGCCGGCCCCGGATGCGCACCGGCCGACTGCGGCCCCACGTTCAGGATGCCCATCTGGTCGATCCAGGCGATCGAACCGCCCCCCGCGCCCAGGGTCTCGACCTGGATCATCGGCGTACCGATCCGGTAGCGCAGAAAATCCAGATCCTTGTTGATGTTGGTCTTGCCCTGGTAGGTGAGCGTGATGTCGAAGGAGGTGCCCCCCATGTCGACCGTGATGTAGTTGTCGATGCCCAGCGGCTTGCAGATCGCAGCCCCCGCCATCGGCGCCGAAGCCGGCCCCGAATTGATCGCGTTCACGGCACGCGACACCATCGCATCGCGTGAGGCCATGCCGCCGTTGGACTGAAAGTAACGCACCGGCACCTTCGTGCCCTGCTCCTGGTAGAACTGATCGATGCGATCGACATAGGCTTTCAGCACCGGCCCCAAGTAGGCGTTCACCACCGTCGTCGAGGTCCGGGTGTACTCCCGCATCTGCGGAAAGATCTCCAGCCCGGCCGACACATAGACATCGGGCAGCATCTCGCGCACGATCTCGACCGCACGCCGCTCGTGCGCATCATTGGCCACCGACCACAGGAAAGAGACCGCCACCGCCTCGACCCCCTCGCGCCGGAACAGCTCGCACGCCTCGCGCACATCCTCCTCGTTCAGTGGCGTGCGCACGCTGCCATCGGCCAGCACCCGCTCGCGCACCGGCCGCCGCAGATGGCGTTCCACCAGAATCTTCGCTGCCGGATACTCGGAATCGTAGCGATAGCCTTCCTCCTTGTGTCCCAGCCGGATTTCCAGCGAATCCTCATGCCCGGCCGTGCAGATCAGCCCGGTCTTGACCCCCTTGTGCTGAATCAGTGCGTTCAGCGCAACCGTGGTGCCGTTCACGCACAGCTCGGTCTCGGCAAGGATGTCGCGCATCGGCCGCCCCAGTTTCTCGGCGATCTGCTCGAAGCCCTCGGCGATTGCCTTGGTGCCATCTTCGGGTGTCGAAGTGGCCTTGAACAGATGAACATTGCCCTGGTCGTCCGCCAGGATGAAATCGGTGAAGGTGCCGCCGGCATCCACGCCCAATCGATATGCCATGATTCGTCTCTCTTTTTCTGTCGGTTCTGTTCAATCGCTCGGCTTCAGGCCACCCGCTGGCCGCAGGGCTTGCCGGTCCAGCTCAGCGGATCGACCTCGACGCCGTACTCGCTGCGGGCCGCCTCCAGCGACACATACCCATTGCGCACATCGTCCACCACGCGATCGATCTCCCGATCCAGCGCCTTGCCCCAGCCGCCGCCACCCGGGTTGATGGTGCAGACCCGCTCGCCCGGCTTGATCGTCATGATCGTATTGCGCCGACGGACCTCGACCACCTCATCGCCCTGCTTCAGCTCGACCCGGCCCAGCGTGCGCTTCGGATCGACATTAGCCGCCCCGTTGGCGCCGGTCGACGGATAGATCCGCCCCTCCCCGAAGCTGACGGCCGTCATCTCGTGATCCAACGGCTCGACCTCCCAGGCCGTAGCACAACCGCCGCGGTTGTAGCCGGCACCACCGCTGTCCTCCACCAGCCCATAGCGATGGATCTGGATCGGATAGGAATATTCCAGAATCTCGATGTCGCCCGAGCTGAGCGCACCGAAGCAGCACTGCGGTCCCACCGAGTTCCAGCCGTCCATGTTCGCGTTGGCACCGGCGCCACTGATCAGCGATGCCAGCACCATCGTCACGTATTCCTCCTGGGTGCGCTTGTTGAAGCCGGCGATGTTGATGCCGCTGGCATGCCCCCAGGTGCCCACTGCCCGCTCGGGTGCCGATTGCTCCAGCGCCAGCCGCACCGCATCGGCCAGCGTTTCCATCGGCGTGGTCGAGCAATTGGCATGGGGCGCAGGGATCTCGGCATTCAGCAGCGTGCCCTTCGGACCCAGATCGACAGAGATGCAGCGATACAGCCCCTCGTTGTAGGGCGGCGGCACCTTGGCAAACATCATCAGGCCCAGATAGACACCGGCATAGGTATTGCCGGCGTAGGAATTGATGAAGTACGGAATCTGCGGTGGGCTTTCCAGCTCGATATGGCAGTTTTCTCCTTCGATCGTCACCGTGGCCCGCAGCGTGATCTCGCCCAGCCCATGACCGGCATCCTCCAGCACCGCCTCGCCCACATAGCGACCGTCCTTCACACTGGCAATCAGCGCCCGCATCGAGCGGTCGGCCATGTTCATCAGCTCATCGATACTGGCCTCGATCTCCTCGACACCGTATTTGTCGAGCAGCGCCACCAGATTGCGCTCACCGATCGACACCGCACCATACTGCGCACGCAGATCGCCTTCCCAGTCCCGCTGCGAGCGCACATTGGCCAGCAGCAGCTTGATCACATCGGTGCGCGGCACACCCTTTTCCCAGAGCTTGACCGGCGGAATCCGCAGACCCTCGGCATAGATCTCCTTGGCATCCGGGTTGTAGCCCGCCGGCACCGGCCCGCCGATGTCGGTCACGTGCCCTTTGCAGACGCTCCAGAACACCAGCTTGCCCTGATAGAAGATTGGCTTGTACATGCAGCAATCGAGCATGTGGCTGCCCATGATGGCCGGGTCGTTGTGATAGATCACGTCACCCTCGTGCACGTCGCCATCGAAATACTCGATCACGGCCTTCATCGCCTGCATCAGCCCACCCAGGTGGATCGGAATATCCTGCCCCTGCAGGATCATCTCGCCCCGGTGGTTGAACAAGGCATTGCTGTAATCGTGC
>JBHADS010000614.1:0-5117 GCA_041855185.1 Lautropia sp.
ATGCCGCTCTGCCATGTCTATGCGCTGACCCCGCCTGCCCTCGCAGCTCAGGATGAGGCCGTAGCTTCAGCCCCTCTGCCATCGAGCCGATCCAGAACCGCCAGCGCCAGCTCGCGGTCGCCCTGCGCTGCCATCGCCCTGAAACGCGCCTCGGCATCAAAAGCCGCAATCGCCTGCACACACAGACCCTCCACCAGCTTGTTGACACTCAGCCCACGGCTTCGAGCCAACGACTTGAGTCGTTGAGCCGTATCATCGGGCAGACGGATCGTCAGTGTACTCATGCAAATCTTCTCCCAGCAGCTGCGCGGGCGTCCGTTGCTTCAGCCCCGTTCAGCCTTTCCGTCCCAATCATGGCGCTCCGCCTTCAACAGCCGCATCAGCCGCGGATTGACGAACAGTTTTTCCTGCCCCAGATTTTCTTCCTGCAACACGCCGATCGAGACCAGGGCGCGCATTTTCCGGGTAGCCTTGGAGAGCGTGTCATGCACTGAACACGCCCCGGCAAAACACCCTTCAAGGACTGCCCGCATGCACCTCGACCTCAGCACCCTTTTCTGGCTCAACCCACCCAGACAATCCCACGTCGAGCAGGATGAAATCCGCATCGTCACCGAGCCACACACCGATTACTGGCAACGCACCTACTACGGTTTCCAGAACGACAACGCACACGCGCTGCTGACCAGAACCCGCGAGCCTTTCTTTTCCTTCGTCGTGAAGACGGCCTTCGACAGCAAGCGGCGTTTCGATCAGTGTGGCGTGCTGGTCTACCAGAACAGCGACAACTGGCTGAAAGCCTCCATCGAGTACGAGAACGAGCGCTTTCAGCGCCTGGGCAGTGTCGTCACCAATCACGGCTATTCCGACTGGGCCTCCACCGACATTCCTGCCGCCCAGCGCAGCATGTACTACCGGCTCAGCCGCCGGCAGAGCGACTTCTGCGTGGAATGCTCGGAGGACGGCATCCACTTTCGCCAGATGCGCATCGCCCATCTTTTCGAGGGGGCTCACGAGATCAATGTGGGCATGTACGCGTGCAGCCCCGAAGCCTCGTCCTTCACAGCCACCTTCACAGACTTCCGGTTCACCGAATGCGCCTGGCAGGCGCACCGGTAGCCTCGGCCAGCGCCCGCAGGCACATCAGCAGCCACTGATGGCAGCGGGCCACGGTATCGATTCGGACGGCCTCGTCGGGCGAGTGGGCGCCGGTGATGGTGGGACCGAAGGAGATCATCTGCCAATGCGGATAATGCGTCGACAGAATCCCGCATTCGAGGCCTGCGTGGATCGCTTTCACAGGTGGTTTGTGGCCGAATAATTTTTCACCGGTCTGCTGGAAGATGCGAACCAGATCGGAGTCCGGTTGGGGCTGCCAACCGCCATAGTCGCCATCGAAGTGCGATTGGCCGCCCGCCAGCCGCAGCACGCTCGCCATCCGGCGGGCCAGATCGGCTTTCTGTGATTCGGAGGAGGAACGCAGCAGGCAATTGATCCGCAGCACACCGTCCTCGCAGACGACCGAAGCCAGATTGGACGAGGTCTCCACCAGCCCCGCCATCGTCGTGCTCATCCGGTCGACACCATTGGGCAGCGCACGCAGCACATCCAGCAGACGCTGGCTGTTCTCGATCAGCTGCCCGATCTCGCCGGCGGGTTCCAGACTCAGCACCAGTCCCTGATCGTCGGCGATCAGACTGCGGTTGATCTGCTGCTGCAGTTCGGCCAACCGTGCACGCACCTGCGCAGCGGCCGCCTCGTCGGGCAGACCGATCAGCGCCGAGGCTTCACGCGGAATCGCATTGCGCAGATTGCCGCCCGCCAGTTCGGCGATCTCCGTGGCACCGATCGCCACCAGTGCCTGCGTCAGAATGCGGATGGCATTGCCACGCCCACGGTGGATATCGACGCCCGAATGTCCGCCGCGCAGACCGCGCACCTGCAATCGATAGGCCGGCAGCTGCGCTGCACGTGTGCTGTACGGCACCGAGAAACTACCATCCAGTCCACCGGCACAGCCAATGCACAGTTCGCCTTCATCCTCATAATCGAGATTGATCAGATAGCGCCCCTGCAGCCAATCGGCCTGCAGTCCGAGCGCACCGACCATGCCGGTTTCCTCGGTGCTGGTGAACAGCGCCTCCAGCGGAGGATGCGTCAGCGATGTATCGGCCAGCACCGCCAGCATGATGGCCGCACCGATGCCGTTGTCCGCGCCCAGCGTGGTGCCCTCGGCAGTCACCCAGCCATCGTCACGCACCCGCGTCGTGATCGGATCACGCTCGAAATCATGCGCCGTGTCGGCGTTCTTCTGCGGAACCATGTCCAGGTGCGCCTGCAGGATTACGCCCGGCGCCTGCTCATGGCCGGGGCTGGCCGGCTTGCGCACGCGAATGTTGCCGCTCGCATCGCGCACGGCCGAAAGCCCCAGCCGCGCCGCCTCGTCCAGCACATACTGCTGAACGGCCTCCTCATGATGCGAGGGACGCGGAATCTGCGTGAGCCGATGAAAATAATGCCAGACCCGTTCAGGCTGCAGATCGAGGATGGTGCTCATGGTGTTCATTCCGTCCAGAATAGTGCACATGTGCCAAGTGGCGGCCCGTTGGCAGGGAGCGGCTGGCACCGACAGGCACGCCTCTCACAACAACTCTCATGCCTTCACGAGCAGAATACAGCCCCCGGCACATGATGTTGGCCATTCTCTTATAGGCAGTCCGCCTGG
Source organism: Lautropia sp. (assembly GCA_041855185.1). Classification (GTDB taxonomy): domain Bacteria; phylum Pseudomonadota; class Gammaproteobacteria; order Burkholderiales; family Burkholderiaceae_E; genus Lautropia. The sequence goes on from JBHADS010000614.1 coordinate 2,726, forward strand.
TCGCGTCAAGCCGGCTCACGAGACGATACGCAGACCGTGCTGCACAGAGAGCCACCTCCAAGCGCCCATCACATTCTGCTCATCGCACAGCACCAAAGCATTGGCGCTGGCTCTTGTCGTGTCTGTCTGTCTGTCTGGCAAACAGCTTGCCATATCATGCAGCGCCTTCATTGTCCGGAAACCGCAAACAGGGCAGCAGCGGTCGTTTGGTTTGTGTCTTTTTGCTGCATGTCGCTCATGGTTTTGGGGATGCTGAAGTATCCCGCAGCAGGCGCATGCCCTTTGCGCTCAGACGGTATTTCTGCAGACGACTGTTGGGTTTATCGGGTAGTGTCTGTTCGACAAGTCCTGCCGCCAATGCCGGCAACAAGTAGGCTTTGCGGAAATGCTCCCGGTCGGCAAGGCCCAGCAACGCTTGCAGCTCCCTGCGGAGATGCTCGCCTGTCATGGCCTTCAGAAGCTGCGTGACTTGCGGGGTAACTTGCGGGGTGACTTGCGGGGTGACTTGCGGGGTGACTTGCTCTGCGACCCGAACGTCGGCAGGCGCAGGGGGGGCAACCCATTGCGGCGCCGGCCTTTTGACCACGGCGCTGAACTGGTTCCCCCGCTCTTCGCTGATCAGCTCGATCTGCGGCCATTCTTTCAAGGCACGGGGAATGCCACTGCCCAGTCCCCGGTACGGCAGCAACCTGAAAGCGTGCTCGGCCAGCGTGGGGTTGCGGCGATTGGTCTTGCCCTGCCGGATGTCGTCCACGCTCAGCGCATCGGGCAGGCCTCCTGGGCTGAGGATTTCCAGCCGATCGTTGAAGATCAGGATGCGGATCGGGGCGCTGGTGAAGTAATCACGATGTACCAGCGCATTGACCAGCAGTTCCTGCAGAACGATTTCCGGTATTTCCAGCATACCGGGAGAGTTGAAGCCCTGATCTCCCTGCACGCGGTGCAGGTTGCGTTTGATGAAGGCCAGTGCTTCGGTGTACTGCATGCTGAGCGTTCCGCTGATATCCTGGCTATCGAGGTAGCGGGTATCGGCAATGCTGGTTCCCGGAAAGGCCACGGCCTTGATCGAGAACGAGGGGCGCCAGCGCGTGACGTTACGGCCAAACAGCATCAGGCCGGCAAGTTTCAGTTCCAGGCCATCACCCAGCCCCAGGTTATGCAGCACGGCATCCAGCGGCAGGTTGGCATAAGGGCCGTCGGTGCCATAGTGCTTTTCAAGATACTGGCGAAAGGCCGTTTCGTCGATATCGGCACTGCTTGTATCAGCCACCGGAACGATATCCGCATACACCAGGCCGACACTCTGGAACATGCGCTGCAATTCTTCGCGCGCGGTGACTTGGCGTTTATCCGCCCCCTGTTTGACCCAGATTCGCCCCTGGTGGTCAAAATACGGCTTGGACAGGCCATTGGGCACTTGCACCACCATGACGATACCCCCAGCGGTGCGGACGTTCTCGGTCAGCGGGCTGATGGGCGGGCGCATGTGCTGGTTGGCAGTATTGCCCAGCAGTTGATTGATGCGGCGCACTTCGGCCGCATCCAGCCCGGCAATGCTGCCATCATCATTTACACCCAACAGCAACGTACCACCGCCACTGTTGGAGAAGGCAACCAGCTCCGTCGCCAGCGCATCGGGATGCGTCACGGTACGCTTGAACTGCAGGCGGCTGTCCTCTCCCAGCGCGATACGCTGGAGCAGCTCTGCCTCGGTCATGCCGTCGTCTCCCCGCGATCGTTCATGCGCCATCAGCCCGGCGTTCCCGCCGGGCCTGTCCCATCAGACGTTGATCGACTTGTAGCGGAAGCGCTTGGGTTTGGCTTCTTCCTCGCCCAGACGACGGCGCTTGTCCTCTTCGTACTCGCGGTAGTTGCCGGCGAAGAAGGTCCATTGCGAGTCGCCTTCGGCCGCCAGGATGTGGGTGGCGATCCGGTCGAGGAACCAGCGATCGTGCGAGATGACGAGGCAGCAGCCGGCAAATTCCAGCAGCGCATCTTCGAGCGCCCGCAGGGTTTCCACGTCAAGATCGTTCGAGGGCTCATCAAGCAGCAGCACGTTGCCGCCTTCCAGCAGCGTCTTGGCCAGATGCAGGCGGCCGCGTTCGCCCCCGGAGAGCTGGCCGACCAGTTTCTGCTGATCCGGCCCCTTGAAGTTGAAGCGGCCGATGTAGGCGCGCGACTGCATCTCGAACTTGCCGACGTTCATGATGTCCAGGCCGCCCGACACGTCCTCCCAGACGGTCTTGTCGCCCTGCAGCGATTCGCGCGACTGGTCGACATAAGCGATCTTGACGGTATGACCGATCTTGATCGAGCCGCTGTCGGGCTGCTCGCGGCCGGTGATCATCCGGAAGATCGTCGATTTACCCGCCCCGTTCGGACCGATGATGCC
>JBHADS010000615.1:0-3051 GCA_041855185.1 Lautropia sp.
CACGATTTCGGCTATGGCCGCAAGGTGCTGAAGCGTCGTGACGAATTCCTGTCGGTGTCGATCGCCGCACGCAATGGCGGCGCCACCTCCCAGGCTGCGGCCGAAAGCCGCCGCAAGACCCGCGATCTCTGATCGCCGGGCGCTTGGGTCGCGCCATGTCTGCCCGCTCGTGCCGACCGGCTCCCTGCCGGCAGCCTCGTGGCATTCTGAGGGACGGCACCTGCGGCGCCTCTCCGGGGCGCTGAAGATCCTGTCATGCGTGTCGAAGCCGACCGGTTTCTGACCCGTTTCGTCCAGCGGCTGCGCGCCGAGGTGCGCGGCGAGGTTTCGCTGGCCGTGGCGAGGCGGGGATTGGCCGAGGGACAGAGCGCGGCCATGCCGGGGGGCGCCACGCCCTCGGTGAAGGACCACACCGGCGGCTTGCCCGACTCTCTGCCGTATTGCCGGCTGGCCCCGCGGGATGCGGCAGATGTGTCGGCGGCGCTGGCGCTGGCGGCGGAACAGCGGATGCCGGTGCAGTTCGGCTCGCTGCCGCCCGCGCCGGCCTCACCGGCCGCCTTCAACCTGTTTGCCCGCTGCCAACGAACGGGCTGGCTGCTGATCGACGACGGCGTTCACCTGAAAGCTGCCGGTGCCTTCGATGCCGGACGGGCAGTGATCGAAGTCGAGCCCGGGGTGCGCGTGGCGGCGCTGAACCGTTTTCTGCGCCCGCACGGATTGTGGCTGCCGGTCGAGGGAGCCGCCGGCCAGCAGCGCAGCGTGGCGGCGGCGGTGGCCGCCAATGAGCCGGCGCAGACCCCCGCCTGGGGAGCGATGGTCGACCGGCTGCTGGGCATCGATGCGCTGCTGGCCGATGGCACGGCACAGCTTTTCGGGCCCTTCGGCACCCGTTCCTCGATCAACCTGCGCAGTGGCCGGGCCGGTCAGATGGTCTCGGCCCTGTTCGGCCTTGCGGCCGGGGTGGAGACGCCGATCCGGCAGCACTGGCCGCCGGGTCTGTATCAGCCCGATGCATATCTGCTCGATTGTTTTCGGCCGCTGCCCGGGCGCCCCTACACCCCGGATGGCTCGGTGAATCTGGCCCATCTGCTGGCCGGCTCCTGCGGTTCCCTGGCCTGGTCGGCGCGGCTCCACCTGCGTCTGTTGCCCCGGCCCGGCCATCAGTGCCTGGCGCTGTTCGTATTTGCTTCGGTGAAGGAGGCGCTGCCGCCGCTGGCCGCGCTGGAGGACGTGCAGCCTTCGGCCTTGCAGCTGCTCGATGCCGAGGCGCTGCGTGCCCTGATGGCTTCGGCGGCCCCGCAGGACCGCGCCCTGGTGCGGGATGCCGTCGAGGCGCTGCGGCGTGTGGGGGGAAGCCTGGACGGTGCGCCCGGACAGCAGCGCGCGGCCGCGCTGCTGGTGCGACTGTCGGGCGAGGATGAGCAAGCGCTGCATCAGCGCCTGCGGGCGATGATGGCGCTGCTGGGCCGGCATCGGGCCAGTGTCGAAACCGGTGTCCGCTGCGAGGAGGCGGACGGGATGTCGGCCGGCAAGATGGCTGGGCAGGACGGGACGGGGGGGCGCGGCCCGGAGGCTGGCGGGCCGGTGCCACTCTGGGGCCGTCTGCTCGACCCAGGGCAGGGCGGGGACAGCTTTGGTCTGGCGGCGATGCGTGCGGCGCGGCGGCACGGCTGGCACGCCCCGGCGCCGGGCAGCCGGATGGCCTTGGCGCTGGCTCCGGTGGCAGGGCAGCCGGCCCGTTTGCTGGATTGGGTGCTGGCGCTGGAGGGCGCCTGTGAGCGGGTCGGCATCCGCCTGGCCTGGCGGGGGCGTCCGCTGTCGGGCACACTCGCGCTCCGCCCCTTGCCGGGCACGGTCGAGCCGGCGCGGGCCTGGGCCTTTCTGGAGGCGGCGGTCGGTCGGCTGCAAGCCGGGCACTGGCATCCGTCCCTGCAGGCGGCCTTTGCCGCCGTGCGGCATCAATTCGATCCGCTGGGCATCCTGGCGCCGGAGCTGGCGCTGGGGCGGGAGCCGTCAGGCGGCTGAAGGTGGGCGTGGCGGAATACAGCGGGAACAGAGGGGAACTCGCCGGGAAACAGGCCGGGAAATGGCCGGATAAAAGGCCGTGAGCCGCTGTTGTGTCTGGGGATGCACACCTTCATGGCACGCGCCAAGGGGATGTGTGGGGCGCTGCCGCGCGCTCAGGGTAAATCCCGAGCCGCTTCAGGCGGGCCGGGGCCCCACGGCGGACGCCCGGCGTTGGACAATGGACCCGAAGCCAACCATGAAGATTGGTCGTTCATCGCAACCGCCGGGCATGAGCCCGTCGCCCGAAGCGGGATGGTCCGGCGCCGATGCGGCCAACGAGGAGACCCCATGCCTTCCTTTGCCGATTTCCATCGCCGTTCCATCGAAGACCGCGATGGCTTCTGGGCCGAACAGGCCCGTCTGATCGACTGGCATCAGCCCTATGAGCAGGTCTGTGACTACAGCCGGCCGCCGTTTGCCGTCTGGTTCAAGGGCGGGCAGACCAACCTGTGTCACAACGCCATCGATCGCCATCTGCCGACCCGGGCGGATCAGAACGCGCTGATCTTCGTCTCGACCGAGACCAATACGGAGAAGGTCTACAGCTTCCGCGAGCTGCACGACGAGGTGCAGCGCATGGCGGCGATCTATCGGCGTCTGGGCGTGGGCAAGGGCGACCGGGTGCTGATCTACATGCCGATGATTCCGGAGGCGGCGTTTGCGATGCTGGCGGCCGTGCGCATCGGTGCCATTCATTCCGTGGTGTTCGGCGGCTTTGCCAGCCAGTCGCTCGCCAGCCGCATCGATGATGCCCAGCCCAAGGTGATCGTCTCGGCCGATGCCGGGATGCGCGGCGGCAAGAGCATCGGCTACAAGGGGCTGCTGGACGAGGCGATCCGGCTTTCGGAACACAAGCCGGAGGCGGTGCTGATGGTGAACCGGGGCATGGTGGCGTTCGAGCCGGTGGCCGGGCGCGATCACGACTACGCCGCCTTGCGCGAGGCGGTGGCGGCAGAGACCGTGCCCTGCACCTGGGTGGCGAGC
>JBHADS010000616.1:0-3435 GCA_041855185.1 Lautropia sp.
AGATCAGGAGAACCGTGATGTTGTTTGAATTTCGCAGCCGCGCAACCGGCACAGTGACGATGACCCATCAGAGCGGCAAGGAGATTCTGTCCATCATCGGAAAAAGCGCCGACCCCACGGGCATCATCACCGTGGCCCAGATCCCCGCCGCCATCGCGGCGCTGAAACAGGCGGCTGCCAACGAGAAGGAGCCCCCGCCCCAGGACGAGCGCCAGGACGAGGACGACGACACGCCTCGTGAGCCCTTCGTCAGCCTGAAGCAGCGCACCTATCCGCTGATCGAGCTGCTCGAACAGGCCAAGGCGGCCGATGTCGATGTGACCTGGGGTATCTGAACTGGGACATCCGAAGATCTGAAGCGACAAGCGATCTCGGAAGCCCCACGGCGCCCGAACACGCCGGGCGCCCCTTCCCCGAGCCTTCCCTGAGCCTTCGCGGAACCTTCCCGGCACCGAGGCGCGCTCAGCGCCCGGGCGTGATCTCGATCCCCTGGGCCACCAGCGCCTGATAGACACGCAGCGCCCCCCAGGCGTCGTGTGCCGCATAGCGACGCTGTGCTTCGCTCAGGGGCTGACGCGACCAGTCCGACTTGCCGATCGCCTTCGATTTTTCAAAGTAGCAGCCGAAGGTCAGCGCAATCGCCATCCGGATGCCGGTCGAGGGCCGATAGCCCTGCTGACGGTAGACGGTGTCCAGATCGATCAGGGAAGCCGGCGGTTTTCCGAGCCGTGCGCTCAGCAGGCTGCGATCCCCGGCCAGCCCGAAGCCCACTTTCCACAATGCGGGCAGGGTCATCAGCGCCGTCACGGCCTGCACGCTGGCCGGGTCGAGCATCGAGAACAGCCAGGCCCGTTCGGCAGAGGCGAACTGCACCAGATGCGGTCCCTCCTGGGCCTGACCCCGCACGAACACCGGCTTGGATTCGGTATCGAAGCCCACCACCGCACAGGCGGAAATCTCCGCCACCATCTCGGCCGCGCGATCGGCCTCCACCCAGACGATGGCCTCGTCCGGCAGCCGCTCGAAGGGGGGCATCGTCTGGATCTCCTCGCGCGAGGGCAAGGGGCGCGGCGCCTGTCTGCGCCGCGAGCCCGGACGTACCCGAGGACCCGATGCGGTTTTTCGTCTGCCGAGGCTGCTGTCCACTCAGGCACCCCGCCCTGCGGCAATCCGCCCGAGCCGGGCAGTCCAAAACCGGAAAATTGAACGGGAGACGATAGACATTCCGAGGCCCAAACGAAGGAGGCCCGATTCTATCGAACCCACGACTTACTCGCCTTCACCAGACACTGCCGGGCTGAGCGGGTAATATGCATGATTGAAGATGGTTAATATCCGTGTCATGGGATGCATACCAGCATCCTGACTGGCTCACTGAGACACGCCCCCCTGCAGGGCTCATTTAGAGGCGATTAACACATGGCCAAGATTCTCATCCCTATCGATGGCTCGGAACCGGCGCTGCGCGCGCTGACGTGGGTCATCGACCAGATCCGGGGTGGCGCACAGCATCAAGTGACGCTGCTCAATGTCCAGCCAGAGATCCTCACTGGCCATGCCCGCGCCTATTTCAGCAAGACCGACCTGGACGCCTTCATGAACGAGGAGGCGGCCAAGGCTCTGGCAGCCGGCGAGAAGCTGCTCAAGGATGCCGGTATCCCCTTCGAATCCAGCTATGACCGCGGCCATGCGCCGGAAGTGATTGCCACCCGCGCCAAGGAAGGCAACTTCGACCAGATCGTCATGGGTACGCGGGGCCTGAACCGGATCACGGGCCTGCTGCTGGGCTCAGCCGCAACCGGTGTCCTGCACCTCGTCGATATCCCTGTCACCCTGATCAAGTAACCATCGGACGGCCTCCGGTCGCCGCGCCTGCGCAGCGGCAGCCGGACTATCGAGGCACGTCTCCCCTGCACGGCATGCCGATCCCGGCTGCCTCTGCCCCAGGGGTTCTGGTTGGATCTCTTACCGCGATAAAACCGATGTCAAATTCTTTGGAAAAAACCCCCGTCGAGGTGCGGCTCGCCGCCGCCCCCGCCAATCGGGATGAAGCTGTACGCGCCGCCGGCGCACTGTTGGTCAATGCCGGTTTTGCCGAAGCCTCCTTCGTCGAAAGTCTGCTGAAACGTGAAAAGGTCGCCACCACCTTCCTGGGTCAGGGCGTAGCCATTCCGCACGGCATGGTCGAAGAGAAACACCTGGTCAAGCAGACCGGTCTCGGCGTCCTGCAAGTGCCAGGCGGCGTGGTCTGGGGGATCGACGCCGAGGGCAAGGAGCAGCGCGTCAATCTGGTCGTGGCCATCGCCGCAGCCTCGGACGAGCACATCCAGGTGCTGCGCAAGCTGACGCGACTGATGCGCGACGAAGCCCGGATGCAGCAGCTGCAGCAGACTCAGAATGCCCAGGACATCGTGGACGCCCTGACCGGCGACGGCAGCTCGGCAGCGGCAGGTCCGACGCTGGAAGACTTCCCGACCGGACAGAACATCACGCTGGGCTATCCGAACGGCCTGCATGCCCGCCCCGCCGGTCAGTGGGCCGAGACGGCCCGCCGCTTCAAGGCCAAGGTGCACGTGCGCTGCGGCGACGTGGTGGCCGATGCCCGCAGCGTCGCCTCACTGCTGAGCCTGGGCGCCGGCAACAATGCCCAGCTGCGTGTCTCGGCGCAGGGTGACGATGCCCAGTCCGCCATCAGCGCGCTGCTCGGCATCATCAAGCTGCTGGGAGACGAGGAAATCCGCCAGGCCAAACTGGCCGAAACCCGCCAGAGCCAGGCCCAGGGTCTGGGCCGCGAGCTGGGCAATTGGCAGCCCGAAGCCCAGCAGCGCTTCAACGGCATCGCCGCCGCGCCGGGTCTGGTGATCGGCACGCTGGTGCTGGCCACCAGTCAGAGCCTCGATGTCGAGGACAACTTCAGCAATATCGCCCAGGAAGCCGCCACGCTGGATCAGGCGCTGTCCAACGCCGAGAAACAGCTCGGCACACTGATCGCCAATGCCGACCGCCAAGGCAAGAGCGAGCAATCGAACATCTTCAAGGCCCACCTCGAACTGCTGCGCGATTCCGCCTGGGTGCAGGACGTCACTCGAACGATCGTGGCCGGACATGGCGCCGCCTGGGCCTGGCAACATGCGCTGAGCGAGCGCATCGAAGCCCAGCGTTCACTCAAGGACGCCACGCTGGCGGCCCGTGCCGCCGACCTGCAGGACGTGGGCGAGCGCGTGCTGCGCAATCTGCTGGGTAAAGGCGACGACGCCGGCCAGACCTCGGGCTGGCCCGATGACGCCATCCTGCTGGCCGACGATCTGGCACCCTCGTTCACGGCTCAGATCGACACCAACCGGGTCAAGGGCTTCTGCACCTCCAAGGGCGGCCCGACCGCCCACACCGCCATTCTGGCCCGTGCGCTGGGTCTGCCGGCCGTCGTGGCTGCCG
>JBHADS010000617.1:0-3031 GCA_041855185.1 Lautropia sp.
CGGTTGACGTTGCCGGCCATGTCGCCGACCCGGATGTTCAGCTGGGCACACGCAATCCGTAGACTCATCGACGAGTTCTCAGGAAGACGCCTTGGCCTTGCCGCGGGCGATGCCGTCGGTGATCTCCTTGGCGGCCGCCTCGGGACCTGCCCAGCCGGCAACCTTCACCCACTTGCCCGGCTCCATCGCTTTGTAGTTCTCGAAGAAGAACTTGATCTGCTCCAGCACGGTCGGGTTGACATCCTCGACCGACTTCAGATGCTTGTTGGTGGGCAGCAGCTTGTCGATGGGCACGGCCAGCAGCTTGGCATCGCCACCGCCCTCGTCTTCCATGTTCAGCATCCCCAGCGCACGGCAGCGGACCACGCTGCCGATGGCCAGCGGGAACGGCGTCATCACCAGCACATCGACCGGATCGCCGTCATCGGCGATGGTGTGCGGGATGAAGCCATAGTTGTGCGGATAGCGCATGTTGGTCATCACGAAGCGATCGACGAACATCGCGCCGGTTTCCTTGTCCAGCTCGTACTTGACAGGATCGGCCTGCGCCGGGATTTCGATGATGACGTTGAATTCTTCCGGAATGTTGCGGCCGGGACCGACTCGATCGAGGTTCATGGCAAAAATAGACGGCCCTGTGCGGCCGATTCATCAAGGATTGACACAAAGAAAACCGAAGGCGGACAGCACCTTCAGCGACCGGCCTCCCCGTCGCGCGGAAAGGCCGGTTCCAGGGTTTGGGGCGCTGCTCAAGCCCCCTTGCCCGGCGTGGCGCCCGGCACCGGGGCTGGAGCGGCCGGGGCCAGCGCAGCCTTGGGTGCCGCGGCCTCCTGGGCTGCCTCGACCTCCTGGGCCGAAGCCTGCAGCGGTGCGCCGCCCGAGCCCAGCCCCTGCAGACGCGGCGCCGGGAAATCCGGCGGCAGCGGCGCTGCGGTCGAGCGTGTCACGGCCGGCACCCGATCGCCCGGCAGCGCGGCCGTCCCGATGGCTTCGGGCATCGGCGGGCGTTCGCCCAGCGCCAGACGGGCGGCGTACTGGAACTGCTGCGCCGACTCCTGCACCTTGCCGACCGACTCGTAGAGCTGGGCCAGCGCCACCCGCGCCGACACCGAATCCCCGGCCAGCAGCGCATCGAGCAGATAGGCTTCGGCCTTGCCCCACAGGCGCTCGGAGGCACAGATCCGCCCCAGCATCTCGAGCAGTTTGGGCCGCTCGCCATGCACCAGGCGCCAGCGTTCGAGCTGCTCCAGCCGTTGCCGCGAGGGCACCGCCTCGAGCGCGGCATAGGCTTCGAGCACGCCCTCGTCATAGGCCGTGTCGAGCAGGCCGACGGCAATCCGCCGGGCATCGTCGACGGCGCCCGCGCGTGCCAGGGCCGCCACCGTCGGCGCCGCCAGCATGCCCTTCTTCTTCTCGTCGCCGGTCAGCGATTTCCAAAGCTCGTTGAGCGCCTCGGCATCGTTCTCGCGGCGGGCCAGCAGCTGCTGATAGGCGTTGAGCCGAAGCACATCGGCCTCGGCCGGCGCCAGACGACCACGGCGCTTCAGCTGCCGCACCGTCTCCAGCACCTGATCCCAGCGCCCCGCCTCGCTGTAGGCCGCCAGCGAGGTCTCGAGCGCAGCCAGCTGCTGCTCGCCCCCCACCGAGATGCGGCCGACGGCCATCAGTGCCTTGTCCGGCTGATGGTCCTCGAGTGCGAACTCGGCCGAGGCCATCAGCGCCGCCGTGCGGCCACCGGCCTGCGCCGCACGGCGCGTCCAGTCGTCACGACGCTGATAGGCGCCCAGACGGTGTGCCGAACGGGCTGCCAGCAGCGCGGCTGCCGCACCGGAATCCTTCTTGTCGCCACGGCTGTTGGCAAGCACCGAGGCCGCCAGGCGTTCGGCCTTGTCGAAACGGCCCTCGAAATGCGCGAGCACCGCGCCCTGCAGCGCCTGATTGTTGCGCTGCAGCCGGCGTTGCTCGCGGTAGCGGCGCACGCGCTCGGGCAGCCCCAGGGTACGGCCCAGCAGCATCAGCAGCAGATGCAGCGAGAAGAAACCCAGGATCAGCAGCACCAACAGCATGTTGGCCGAGAGTTCGATACGGTAAGGCGGCCAGAACAGGGCGACGTTGCCGTGATTGCCCCGGAAGATCAGCGCCAATACCACCGCAGCGGCAAAAGCCAGCAATAACCAGATTACGTTGCGGATCATCAGAATCGCTTCTCGCTTTCAGCCCGCGCCGCAGCCAGTGCCTCCATGCTCTCGGACAGCGAGGGCAGTTTCAGCTGCAGCGGCTCGGTCTGCAGTTGGGTCAGGATGTCGATGGCCGATTTGACCTCCGGTTGCTGGACATCGAAATAGCGACCGATGGTTTCCGCACTCTTGGCCAGATCCTGACGGAACAGAGCCTCGTTGCGGTTCAGCAGGTTGATGCGCGCATTCAGGAGCTGCAGACGCACCCCTTCACGGATGCTGCGCTTCTGATCGGGCGCCAGCAGCAGCCGCTCGGGGTCGTCGATCCGACGGATCTGCACCAGGTTGTTGAACTCGCGCCAGGCGGCATCGGCGCCCTCGCGCCCGGCCTGCGCGGCCCAGCCGAAGAAGCGGGTCAGCGCATTGCCGTCGGCGGACGGCTCGGCAGCCGCTTCACCCCCAGCCGGGGCAGCCGCAGCCTCACCCGCCGCACCGGTGTCGGCTCCGCTGATGGCCAGGCCCGGCTCGGGCGTCTCAGCCGCTGGCGTCTCCGGATCGCTGAGGAAAGGCAACTGATCGACGCGGGACAGCACTTCATCCAGGCGGGCGGCCGAACGGGTCAGATCGACCTCCGGCAGCGACTTCAGGCGCTCGATGTCCTGCAGGATGGCGCGCCGCAGACCGATCGCATCGGCAGCCGGGCTGTCGCCCAGGCGCTTCTCGGCGCCTTCGAGCGCCAGAATTGCGCCCCGCACATTGCCAGCCTGCGCCAGATGCTGATTAGCCAGCTCGACGGCACGCTCGACCTCGACCAGACGGCTGTCACCCCGGACCCGGGCCATGTCGTCATAGAG
>JBHADS010000618.1:0-2561 GCA_041855185.1 Lautropia sp.
ACCGAGGCGGTTGCCAGTGCCGCGCGGCGGGAGAGGGAAAAGGTGTGTGCTTTGAGGATCATCTTTGGAGATCAGATAGAAAGGATGGACGCCTGTGGCGAGAGTTTGCGGACAGACATCGACAGACGGAACATCCCGGCCCGGGCGGGCCGGTCTTGCCGGGTGCTATGCCGAACACAACGGTGCGGCCGGCCGGCAAGGATGCCATTGGCGCATACGCAATATTACCCGCAGGAATGCCCGGCGCGTTGATCGCGTAAACCCTGCCGTCTGTCGCCGATGCTTCCACTGCAGGTATCGATTGCTTCCTTGATCATTTCATCCATGAATGACAACTGTCACAACATCCGCGCGGTATCTCGACAGAGCAGGGGGGGACAGGTACGCTACTGTTTGGTCTTGTTAACTGTTGCAAGAGGTTTTCTGTCATGTCTGGTTCTCCCCTTCATGTTGGTGTTTTGACGGGTGGCGGCGATTGCCCCGGTCTGAACGCGGTGATCCGTGCTGTCACCAAGTCGTTGATCAATCAAGCCGGCGCCCGTGTCACTGGCATCGAACGGGGTTTCCTGGGCATGATCGAGCGGCGCTCGCGCCCGCTTACCTCGGAGGCGGTATCAGGCATTCTGCACGAGGGCGGCACCATCCTCGGTACGCACAACTTCGCCAATCCCTTTGCCTGGGCTGGCGCCGGCGGCGCCGACCTGTCCGGCGAATCGATGGCATTCATCCGTGAGCTGGGCATCAATGCGCTGGTCGCTATCGGTGGCGATGGCACGATGAGCATCGCCAACCGCTTCACGCCGCTGGGCCTGCCGGTGGTGGGGGTGCCCAAGACCATCGACAACGACCTGATGCACACCGAGCGGACCTTCGGCTTCGATAGCGCGGTGGCTATCGTGGCGGAAGCGCTGGCACGCCTCGAAACCACGGCGCGCAGCCACGGTCGCGTGATGATCGTCGAGACGATGGGCCGTTATGCAGGCTGGATCGCGTTGGAAGGTGGCCTGGCCGGTGCTGCCGACATCATCCTGCTGCCTGAGCAGCCCTATGATCTGCAGACCGTGATCGAGGTCTGCCGCGAGCGCGAGAAGAAGCAGGGTTACACGCTGATCTGTATCGCCGAGGGCGCACGCCCGGTCAACGGCGAGATGACGATCCATGCACGCCTCGAATCCAGCCCCGATCCGATCCGCCTGGGCGGTGTGGCCAACGTGCTGCGCGAGCAGCTGCAGCCGCACCTTGAGAGCGAAGTACGCAGCACGCAGCTGGGCCACGTGCAGCGTGGCGGTACGCCGACCCCCTTTGACCGCGTGCTGGCAACCCGCTTCGGCTGCCACGCGGCCAAGATGGTCGAGCGCGGTGAGTTCGGCAGGATGGTGGTGCTGCGCGGCGAGGAATGTGGCAGCGTGCCGCTGACCGAGGTGGCCAACCGTACCCGCAACGTGCCGATGGATCACCCGCTGGTGGATGTGGCGCTGTCGCTGGGCGTCTCGCTGGGCCAGCCCAAGTAAGCAACGCGGAGCGGGTCGTCGGATTGACACCCGAGCCACCGCAGAAAGCAGAACCCCCAGGCTTCGGTGAAGTGCTGGGGGTTCTGCTTTCTGCGGTGGGCGCTGGAAGTGGCTTGCTTGTCGGCACCCCTGTCTTGTCGGACCCATCCCTGTCGCCGGCCGGCGTGCGTGCCGGTCGGGATGGGAGATGGGCCGTATCGGGGCCGTGCAGCTTCAGGAACGGCTGGTGCCGGCAGCGCCGCGAACAGCTGTCTTGCTGGTGTTGCGGCTGCTGGTGTTCTGCGGGCTGCGCTTGGCGCTGGCAGCCGTGGCGTTGCGCGAGCTGGCGCGTTTGCCCTCGATCTGGACGCTGCGGCTGGCCGATTTGGCCTGGCTGCTGCGCTTGCCTCCGGCGCTCGACTTGGTGCTGCTGCCGCTTCGGGAGGTGGCCGAGGCGCTCGCGCTCCCGGCGCTGGAGCGGGGCAGCGGACCGAGGCGCGTTGCGCTCTGACTGCTGGCCGCCTTGGCGGCCGTGCTGTTCTTGCGGTTGCTGGCGCTGGCACGGCTGCTGCCGGTGCGCGCCTTGGCCGTGCTGTTGGCGCGCTTGCCGGCTTTCTGGCCGGATTGTGCTGTCACGCCCCGCACGGCGGCAAGGGTGTCATCGGCGCGGGCTCTGCTTCGGCCGGTGCTGCGCTTGGGGGAGGTATGGCTGACTGTGTGGATGGCCTTGTGGGCATTGGCCATCTGGGTGGTCGTGCTGGCCTTGGGCTGCTGACTGAGGATGCGGCGGCTGCCGTCCTCGCCGATCATCACGGTCTGCAGCTGCCCGCGACGTACCGTCAACGACATGCCAGGCTTCAGCGGGCTGATCCTGCGGTTCATGGCCCGCAGTTCGGCCAGGCTCAGCCCGTAGCGTCGTGCGATCGAGGAGGCGGTCTCTCCACGGCGGACACGGTGCACCAGCGGTGCGGCATTCACCTGCTTGTAGATGCGCGGCCCGTTGAACTGCGCGATCAGGTCGTCGTCGCGCACGCGGGCATTGCGTACCAGCAGACGGGTGCCCGGCAGCAC
>JBHADS010000619.1:0-3841 GCA_041855185.1 Lautropia sp.
CGAGCTGTGCAAGGCGCTGGCCTCGTTCCTGTTCGACTCCGAGGATCATCTGATCCGGATCGACATGAGCGAGTTCATGGAGAAACACTCGGTGGCCCGCCTCATCGGCGCGCCGCCGGGATATGTCGGTTACGAGGAAGGCGGCTATCTGACCGAGGCCGTGCGGCGCAACCCGTACAGCGTGATCCTGCTCGACGAAATCGAGAAGGCCCACCCGGACGTGTTCAACGTGCTGCTGCAGGTGCTCGACGACGGCCGTCTGACCGATGGCCAGGGACGGACCGTCGACTTCCGCAACACCGTCATCGTCATGACCAGCAACATCGGTTCGAGCGAGATCCAGCGCCTGTCGGCCGACAAGACGCTGAACGACCCGGACGTGATCAAGGAAGCCGTGATGGGCGAGCTGCGCCAGCACTTCCGGCCCGAGTTCATCAACCGGATCGACGAGATCGTCGTCTTCCACGGCCTGGATTCCAAGCACATCCGCAACATCGCCGCGATCCAGCTCAAGCTGCTGGAAAAACGTCTGGCCGACCGGGATCTGTTCCTGTCGATCAGCGATGCTGCGATGGACGAGCTGGCCAAGGTGGGCTTCGATCCGCTCTACGGCGCACGGCCGCTGAAGCGGGCCATCCAGCAGAAACTGGAGAACCCGATCGCCAAGCGCGTGCTCGAAGGCCGCTACGCCCCGAAAGAGACCATCCCGGTCGACTTCAAGGACGGCGCCTTCACCTTCGAGCGCACGGTCCACTGAGCCCGTGCCCGGGCCGCCTTGTGCTGCGGCCCGGACAAGCCTGCTGTCTCGAAGGTCACGACGACAGCCGCGGCACGTCAACCGGGCGTGCCCGCGCCGACTTGTAGTCGAAGCCCTCCTCCCAATCGAGTGAGCCGAGCAGCTCCATAATCGTGCTCGCTGTGGTCATGGCGAGCCGACCCCAGAACCCCGGGCCGCCCGCCCGCAGACTTCTATCCCGTTTCCAGGGGTTTCTTGCGTAACTTTCTGTTCGATGCTGCGGCTTTCCTGATGGTCGTGGCCCGCAGGCCATACCATGACCGCTGTTGAGGCAACGAAATCGACAGGGCATTCATCCATGCCCTGGCTTTGTTTCAGGAGGGAGGAAGTCGTGCTGTCGATTCGAGAACACATTCCGTCGTCTCCGGGGCGACGCTCGCTCCGGGCCGGTATCGGGGGCGCGTGCCTGGCTGCGTCGTTCTGTGCATGGGCGGTGATGATGCCGCTGCAGGCGCAGGCGCAGGCGCAGACGCTGCCTGCCCAGCAGCCGGCCGCGCGCGATGCCGTGCCGATGCGGCTGGTGCAGGCCGACTCGGCGGCGGAGCGCCGTAGCCGGCAGCCGGCACGGGGTAGGGCCACGGCCTCGGAAGGGCGCGATGCCCCGGCCGCCGGGCAGCGTCCTGAGGCGCCGAAACCGGCCGTCCAGGCGGGACTTGCCCGTCTGAGCGCACCGTCGGACTTCAACCTCAAGGGGCTGTCGTGGTTGCTCTGGTATCCGACGGAGCAGACCGAGCAGGTCGTCGATTTCGGCCGGGTCACGGCGCGCGGCGCCTGGGATGCCAAGCCGGTGCCGGGCAAGCATCCGCTGGTCGTGTTCTCGCATGGCTCCGGGGGCAGTGGGCTGTCGCATTGGCAGACGGCACGCTATCTGGCCAGCAAGGGCTATCTGGTGCTGACCCTGGTGCACCCGCAGGACAACGTGGCCGATGCCTCGGGCCGTTCGACGCTGCCGGTGTTGCAGGCGCGGCCGAAGGACTGGTCCAGGGCGCTGGATACGCTGCTGGAATCACGCTTCGGTGAATGGGTCGATCGGCAGCGGATCGTGGCGGCCGGTTTTGCCGAAGGGGGGTACACCGCGCTGGTGGTGGCCGGGGCGCGACCGTCGTCGCTGGCACTCGATCGTTATTGTCTGGGACGCGAGCATCCCGAGGTCGTCTGTCGCGCCTATGACCGGACCGAACGCCTGAAGCTGCGTTTCATGGATTTTCTCGGGATGCGGCGCGAGCAGCTCGAAGGCGCACGGGATGCGCGGGTGCGCGCCGCGATCGCCTTGGCGCCGCCGGGCAGCGCGCTGTTCAACGAACACAGTCTGAGCCAGTTGCAGGTGCCGGTGCTGCTGATGCAGGGCGCTCAGGACACGGTATTCCCGTTCCCCAATGACGCCTGCTATATGGCCACGCTGTCGGGTTGGTATGGCGATTATCGGAAGCTGCCCGGCGAGCATTTCGTCTTCATGTCCGTCGACCCAGTCACCCGGGAGAACCGTGCGCTCGATGGCGGGCTGGAGGCCACCCATCAGCGCATCGGCGCCTTCCTCGAACGGGCGCTGGGCAATGCCGGCGGGTTCCGGCGGGGTGGCACGAAAACGGCGATCCGCTGCCCGTAACGGCTGACATCCTCCCCGGCCTGAACAGCGGCGCTTGTCGCGCAGCGGGTCAACGGTGTCGGACAGCGCCAAAACACCACAGATCGTCGGGTGGCGATTCAAAGCGCCGCCGCTTTGCGGTATCGTGGAGGGATTCGCTTTTTTCCCTGAACAGGAGCACTCATGGCAGCATCGTTTGAACTCAACAAGAGCAGTGATGGCCAGTATCGTTTTGTCTTGAAGGGCGCAGCAGGCGAGAATCTGCTCAGCAGCGAGCTCTACAAGGAAAAGGCTTCGGCCAAGAACGGTGTCGCCTCGGTGCAGTCCAACTGCGGCAATGACAACCGCTACGAGAAAAAATCGGCCGCCAACGGCAAACAGTATTTCAACCTGAAAGCCGCCAATGGTCAGGTCATCGGCACCAGCCCGATGTATGCGACCGAAGCGGATCGGGATGCGGCCATTCAGGCGCTGAAGACGGCGGGCGCCACCACCGCACTCAAGGACAACGCCTGATCCGCTTGGACCGCGAACCTGCCTGACCCGGTGCGCGACAAGCCCCGTCGCTCGGGGCGGGGAACAATGGCGCGGACGGCCTGATCGTCCTTGTCTTTGGGAATCCGTGCGGGGTTTGTTTCGGAAACGGCCGTAGCCGGCGGCTCCTGTGTGGAGCGCCGGCTATTTTTTTGAGCGCGTGATGCACGGGCTCGTCCCCCGAAAGCCGCTCTGGACGCGTGCATGGCGGTATGGCCGCTCGCGCGATGCACCGCCGATACAGAGTCCATTACAAAATCTCACGCTCTGTCTCTGGATTTTCTCGGGCTCTTCGCTTTCTGTGCGCGATCGAGGATTTACCATGGTTTGAAGATCGGAAGATCGGAAGATCGGAAGATCGGAAGATCGGAAGATCGGAAGATCGGAAGATCGGAAGATCGGAAGATCGGTACGGTGACTCGGTGTTTCTCCTCCCGTGGTCGGCGAGGTCGCGGCTCATGTCGTGAAGGGCGCTGGCCGGGGATCGACCGACGATGGATGATGACTGACCCCTCGCCGCTGCGTCGACAGCAGCGGCTTTTTCGGGCGGGTTCCTCATGGACGGGACTCCGCCCATTTTTTTGTCCGGATTGTTCTGAAAATGTGTGCGAAGACGGCTGGATGTGTCACTGATCGGACATATTCCGCCGTTTGTTTCGTGCGGGGTGCCGATACGACGCAGCCCCTACATGCGGGTCGCGGTGGTCGATATCATTAGAGCGTGTTATGAACTTGTTCGTTCGCGCGCTGGTCCCAAAACCGTGTGCAGGCAAGGCGCCACGCGCCGTCAAGGCTGGCTGCCTTGTCAAGCGTGGCAACACAGTCCAGCGCGCGGTTTTGGGACCAGCCCGCAGGGAAAGCCCCGCAGGACGTGCAGCACTGCGTTGCCGACTCCTTGAATCCATCCAGGATTCAGCGGAGCTGGC
>JBHADS010000620.1:0-14021 GCA_041855185.1 Lautropia sp.
CGCGCTCAGCGCCGGGTTCTCATCGAGCAGACCGAAGCCCACCTGGATGTCGTAGCTGCGTTCGCCCAGTTCAACGCGCAGGCTCTGCATGATCCTTCCCTCCCTCGGGTGTTGTGCCGATCCGCTCGATGATGGCCTCGACGATCTGCTCGATCGGCTGACGGCTGGTTGTAATGATGTGAGTGGCCACTTCCCGGTAGAGCGCGTCACGCTCTGCACACAGCTTGTAGATGCGCTCGCGGGGATTGGGGGTGCGCAGCAGCGGTCGCTGACGGTCGCGGCGCAGCCGCTGCCAGAGATCGGCCGCCGAGGCCTGCAGGTAGATCACCTTCCCCCGGTTCTTCAGCAGCTCACGGTTGGCCGGCGACAGCACCACGCCCCCGCCGGTGGCAAGCACCAGCCCGGGCTGGGCGCTGAGTTCTTCGAGCAGCTGGGCCTCACGACGCCGGAAACCGGCCTCGCCCTCCAGCTCGAAGATCGTGGGGATGCTGACGCCCAGGCGCTCTTCGAGGGCCCGGTCGGCATCGATGAAGGCACGATCGAGACGCTTGGCCAGCCTCACCCCGACGGTGGACTTGCCCGCACCCATCATGCCCACCAGAAAAATGGAAAAGGCGGCATTCATGCCGCCTAAAGTTACCAGAAAGCGGAGGGGAAGAAGCGTCCCCTCCTGCTGCAGCCGGGAATCAGCGCTGCACCACCGTGTCGTTGACGATCCGCGGCGTCAGGAACACCAGCAACTCGTTGCGGTCGTTGGTGCGCGTGGTGCTGCGGAACAGATAGCCGAGGATCGGGATGTCACCGAGGAACGGCACCTTGTCGGTCCGGTTGCGCTCATACTGCTCGTAGATGCCCCCGATCACCACCGTGCCACCGTCCTCGACCAGCACCTGGGTCTGCACCCGGCGGGTGTCGATCGCGTAGCCGGCGCTGGTCAGC
This sequence comes from Lautropia sp., assembly GCA_041855185.1. Lineage (GTDB taxonomy): Bacteria > Pseudomonadota > Gammaproteobacteria > Burkholderiales > Burkholderiaceae_E > Lautropia. Next base: position 940 of record JBHADS010000620.1, read on the forward strand.
TGGCCGACCGCATCGCGGTTGACTTCCACGTCCAGGATCACATTGCCTTCCGGCGTGATCTGCGGTGTCACTTCCAGACGCAGGTTGGCCTTGCGGAAGGTGGTCTGCGTACCACCGTTCGACACCGTCGTGTACGGCAGCTCGGTCCCCTGCTCGATCACCGCCGGACGCTGGCTGGAGGTCAGCACGCGCGGGCTGGACACCACCTTGCCGCGCTGATCGGCTTCCAGGGCCGACAGTTCGAGGTTGATGAAGCGCGACAGGCTGGAGCCGAACAGGCTGATCGCCAGCGAGGCCGGGCTGGTGCCCGAGATGGCGCCGGCCGGGAAGCTGAAGAAGTTGCTGTTCTCCACCGCCGTCGCCATGCCCAGACCCACCTCGGCATTCTCCAGATCGGAGCCCCGCTGCGAGGACAGATCGGCCGCACCCGACAGGTTGCCGGAAATGGTGCCGAAGCCCACGTTGCCCAGCGACGAGCCCGGACCATAGACCGGCACGTTGTAGGCGGTGGCCTCGCCCGTCACCGGGTCGGGGCGCGCGACGGTCCGGTAGATGGTCGAGCGGCGGTCGTAGAAGCCGAGCTTGGTGCCGAGGTTGCGCGAGAAGCGGTCGTCGGCCTCGACGATCCGGGCCTCGATCAGCACCTGGCGGATCGGGATGTCGATCTGAGCGATCAGCTGGCGGACCTCATCCAGCCGCTCGGCGGTGTCCATCACGAACAGCTTGTTCGAGCGGGTATCCGCCGTCACGCTGCCCCGCTCGGACAGCACCGAGTGCTTGCTGCCACCACCACCGTCTTCGCCGCGCAGCATCTTCTGCAGGTTCTCCGCGGTCTGATAGTTCAGCGTGAAGGTCTCGGTGCGCAGCGGCGACAGATCGGCGATCTGCTTGGTGGCTTCCAGCGCCAGCTTCTCCTTGGTCGCCAGCTCGTCACGCGGGGCGATCAGCACCACGTTGCCGTTCTTGCGCATGTCCAGGCCGCGCGACTGCATGATGATGTCCAGCGCCTGATCCCAGGGCACATCCTTCAGGCGCAGCGTCAGCCGGCCCTGCACGGTGTCGCTGGTGACGATGTTCAGGTTCGTGAAGTCGGCGATCACCTGCAGCAGCGCACGCACGTCGACGTTCTGGAAGTTCAGCGACAGGCGCTCGCCCCGGTAGCCGGGACGGCTGCCCTGGGTCAGCTTGTTCGGATCTTCCTTGATCGGCTTGACCTCGACGACGAACTGCTTGTCGCTCTGATAGGCGCTGTGCTCCCACAGCCCCTGCGGTTCGATCACCAGCCGGGTGTTGCCGCCCTGCTCGAAGGCCCGGACCGAACGCACCGGCGTGCCGAAGTCCGCCACGTCGAGATGACGACGCAGGTTGGCCGGCAGACGGGTGCCCTGGATGTCGACGAGGATGTTCTTGCCCTGCTGACGGATGTCGACACCGGCGCTGTCGTCCGACAGGTCGATGACGATGCGGCCTTCACCGTCCTTGCCGCGGCGGAAATCGATGTCCTTCAGCGAACGGTTCGAGGACGCCTCGGCCTTCGCCTTGTTCATGATCGGCAGATTCGATTTCTGCTGGAAGGCGGTGGCCTCCCCCTCGTTGCGGTGCAGCGAGAGGATCAGGTCGTTGCCGTCGATCTCGGACTGGAAGCGCATCGTCCGGTTCATGTTCAGCACCACGCGGGCGCGTTCGCCGCCCTGCACGATGTTGACGCTGCGCACATCACCGCCGGTCATCTCGATCATGCTGCGACCGACACGGTTGTCGGTATCGGCAAAGTCGAAGGCGAGCCGCGGCGGATTGGCCAGGCTGAAGGACGGCGGCACCTCGGTCAGAGGCTGGGCCATCCGGATGCGGATCTGCGTCGAGCCGCCCTGAGGGGAGCCGATGACGGATTCGATCGAATTGCCGATCGCCCACGCAGAGCCGGCAGAAGCACCGAAACCGACAAGGGCTGCGGCGATGGAGGTTTTGAGAAAGCGCATGGCCGTTTTATTACCCAGTTGGTTCATGGTTTGGTTTCTTCCTGCAAGGAGATCAGCGTTTTCTGCTCGACCCAGTCACCTGCTGCATCCCGGACCAGCTCCTTGACCCCCATTTCTGTTTCACTGATGCTGACGATCTGCCCGAAGTTCTGCCCGACGTAATTGCCGACCCGCACCGGGTAGACCACGTCCCCCACCGCCACCAGCCCGACGGCACCGTTGGACTGATTGTTCAGGTGGCCGACCAGACGGATCGTGTCCAGCGGATAGCTTTCGAGCAGTTCCCGACGGCGGTTCAGATCCGGCTTCGGCCCCGTGGCGCTGCGATCCGACAGATTCGCCATCGCCACCTCCAGCTTGCTGTCGGAGAAGGGGTCGTAATCCAGTTTGGCCTCATACCGGAAGGGCACGAACATCTTCGGCTCGTCCAGTTTGCCCACCCGGCGCGGCGTATTGGCCCGGGTCTCGTCCATCCAGCCCTGGACTTCCTCCAGGTTGGGACTGCAGGCCGTCAGGCCGGCACTCATCAGCAGAATGCCGGTGGCCGAGCCCACACGTTTCATCGATTTCATCATCTCATCTGCCTTTGGGTTTGCCAGCCTGGGCCGCCTTGACTTCATCCGGGTCCAGGTAGCGGAAGGTCTTCGCCGTCGCCGTCATTTCCAGACCGCCACCATCACCGCGCACATGCCCAATCTTGATGTTGTTGAGCGTGACGATGCGGGGCAGGTTGGCCAGATCGCTGCTGAAGGCCGCCAGGTCATGAAAACCGCCCAGCACCTTCACCTCGATCGGCAGCTCGGCATAGTGCGTCTTCAGATGCACCGAGCCCGGACGGAAGAGCTGCAGCTGCGCCCCCCGGCCGACACCTGCCTTGTTGATGTCGGACAGCAGCGCATCCATCTCGGCACGGCTCGGCAACTGCTTCTCCAGCACACCGACGTACTGCTCGGCCAGCACCTTCTGCCGGCGCAGGTCGTCCAGGTTCACCGCCTTGGCCACCTTCTCGGTGTATTGCTGGCGCAGCTGTTCCTCCTGCACCCGGTGGCCGTCCAGCTCCTCGTTCAGCGTGCTCCAGTAGAAGAACCAGCCCAGCCCGACCAGCGCCAGCACAATAGCGCTCAGCAACATCGCCTTGGGCACGATCGGCCACAGGCCCGGATGGCGGTCCTGCAGGTTCTCAAACTGATGCGACAGCGCGCTCAGATCGATATTCACGTTTTTCACCGATTCACTCCCTGCGTGTTGGCTGCGGCATTCATGGCCACCGACCGGGCCGGCGAGCCCTGCTGCTGGCCGTCCCGCGCCTGGCGCTTGATCAGCACGTTCAGACGGAACTCCTGCGCACGGTGCGCCTTGCTGCCCGCGCGTCGCCGACGCGCATCACTTTCTTCACGAATTTCCTCGAGCTGCGGCTTCTCCAGCCACGCGCTGCGCTCGCTCAGGTTGCGCAACAGCTCGGCCACCCGCTCGTTCGACTGCGCCTTGCCGACCAGCGAGACGTTCAGGTCGCGCTGTTCGAGCGACTCCAGGAACACGCCCTCGGGCATCAGCTTCACCAGCTCGTCGAACAGATGCACCGGAATGGTCCGGTCGCTCTGCAGATCCTCGACCGCCACCTGACGCGCCTTCAGCGACGCGATCGCAGCCTCCAGATCCTTGATCTCGGCAATCTGGGTATCGAGATTGCGGTTCTCCTGGTCGATCAGCGCATTGCGGGCCAGCTGATTCTCGATCTGCTGGTTGATGACCATGCCGCCCAGGAACACCAGCCCGCCACCGATCATGGCGCTGATGACCATCGAGCCCACGAAGTCGCGCTTGCGACGCTCGCGCTTCTGCTCGCGATGGGGCAACAGATTGATCCGGATCATTGGTCGAACCTCCTCATTGCCAGACCGCAGCTCACCAGCAGCGCCGGCGCATCCAGGCGCATCTGACGCTCGAGCACCCCGTCGCCCAGCTCCATGCCCTGGAAGGGGCTGAGGATCTCGGCGGGCACTTCGCATTTCTCGGTCACCGCCTCGACCAGCCCGGGGGTGACGGCAGCGCCACCGGCCAGCAGGATGCGGTCCACCTTGGTGTAGGGCGTCGACGTGAAGAAGAACTGCAGCGCACGATGGATATCGGTCGCCCCCTGCTCGACGAAGGGCTTCAGCAGTTCGGTACGGTAGTTGTCGGGCAGATCGCCGGTCCGCTTCTTCTGCTCGGCCTCCTCGACCGTCAGACCATAGAGACGCACGATGTCCTGCGTCAGCTGATTGCCGCCGAAGGGCTGCTCACGCTCGAACACGGTCTGGCCGTTGTAGACCACCGCCAGACGGGTTGCCGTCTGGCCGACATCGAAGACCGCCAGGATCTTGCCTTCGCCACCGGCCGGCAGCTGCCCGATCAGATGGTCGATCGAGATCCGCGCCGCATAGGGCTCGACATCCATGATCACCGGCTTCAGCCCCGCCATCTCGGCGATCATCACCCGGTCATCGACCTTTTCCTTGCGGGAAGCCGCCAACAGCACATCGACGCTGTCCTCGGCCGTCGACGACGGTCCCAGCACCTGGAAATCCAGGTTCACTTCGTCGATGGCGAAGGGGATGTACTGGCTGGCCTCCGTTTCGACTTGCAGTTCGTAATCATCCTCGCTCAGATCAGCCGGTAAACTGATCCGTTTGGTGATGACCGACGAAGAAGGCAGCGCCATGGCCACCTGCTTGGTCGTAATTCCCGCCTTGCGCAATGCGCGCAGCAGTGCATCGGCCACGGCTTCGTGGCGGTCGACATTTCCGTCGACGATCGCGCCGCGCTCGATCGGCTCGATGGCGTAGCGTTCCAGCCGCATCGCCGTCTGCTTGCCCACGGCGAGTTCGACGACCTTGATGCTGGACGCACTGAAATCGACGCCGATCAACGGGGCCGGTCCGCGCGTAAACAATGATTGAAGGCCAAATCCCACAGAAGCACCTGATCTAGAAAAAACCCTTGAAAATTAGTCGCTTGGACTAACTTCCCATACAATTCCCCAGTTACAGCCCTGACAGACAGGGAGCACTTTAAGGTTTTTTCCGGTCGATGCCTCCACCCCGGGACACCATCGATCAAGACTTGCAACCCTTTAGTCGATCGAGCCGGAAGAACAGTCGAATCCAGGGGTTGAACGGTCGCAACATGGGTATACCGAAGCGCCCTTTTGTGCCCACTATTACTTTCACGCCACAGTACGCACATCTGCAGGTCTGGCGTGGATGCACAATGCCTTTATGAAGCAAAACCCAACCTCGTCCCGTCGTGGCGCGCCGAACCGGCGCGCTCCTTCATCCAATACCCGCCGTCACCCGGTGCTGCGCTTCTTTGGCTGGCTGCTCGCCATCGGCGCCACCGCCCTCGTCTCCGGCGTGCTGCTGGCCTTCGTGGTGTACCAGGTCACCTTCAGCCGGCTGCCCCCGCTGACGCTGCTCACCGATTACCGTCCCAAGCTGCCGATGCAGATCTTCTCGGCCGAAGGTCTGCAGATCGGCGAATTCGGCTCGGAACGGCGCACCGTCGTGCCCTATGACCAGATTCCCGAGAAGATGCGTCAGGCGATCCTGGCCGCCGAAGACGATGGCTTCTTCGAGCATCCGGGCATCGAGCTGTCGGGCATCGCCCGCTCCGTGCTGGCCAACATCCGCGCCGGCGGCCGTGCCCAGGGCGCCAGCACCATCACCATGCAGCTGGCCCGCGACACCTTCCTGTCGAAGGAGCGTCGCTACATGCGCAAGCTGTACGAAGTGGTGCTGACGTTGCACATCGAGCAGACCCTGACCAAAGAGCAGATCTTCGAGCTCTACGCCAACCAGATCTTCCTGGGCCAGCGCTCCTATGGCTTTGCCACCGCGGCCCAGACCTATTTCGGCAAACCGCTGTCCGAGTTGAGCATCGGCCAGATGGCGATGCTGGCCGGTCTGCCGAAGGCGCCGGCCCGCGACAATCCCGTCGCCAACCCCGAGCGCGCCAAGGCACGCCAGGGCTATGTGCTGTCGCGCATGCTCAAGCTGAACTTCATCACGCCCGAGCAGTACGAAAGCGCGATGAACGAGGAGCTGAAGCTGCACACCCAGCGTCAGGACTTTCCGCTGCAGGCCCAGTGGGCGGCCGAAATGGCCCGCCAGCTGGTGGCTGGTCACTACAAGGACGAGGCCTACACCAGCGGTCTGAAGGTCTACACCACGATCCGTGCGCTGGATCAGCGTGTGGCCAATCAGGCCGTCTCGCAGGCCGTCTTCAATTTCGATCGCAAGCATGGCTATCGCGGCCCCGAGACGATGGTCGACCTGAACACCGAGGACGAAGCGCTGCAGGACGAGCGCATCCAGGAGGCGGTGGCGCAGGCCGGTGACATCGGCAAGCTGCTGTCGGCCGTGGTGCTGCAAGCCAGCCCCAAGCGTGTCACTGTCTCGCGGGGCGCCGGTGTCAGTTTCGACATCGAGGGGCCCGGACTGGCCTTCGTCAGCCGCTGGCTCGACCCGAAGGCGGCTGCCAACCGGCGGATTCGCCCCGGCTCGGTGGTCCGCATCACCGAAGGCAGCCAGGGCTGGGAAATCACCCAGGCGCCCGAGGTGCAGGCTGCGCTGATCACCATCAACCCGCAGGACGGCGCCATCCGGGCGATGGTCGGCGGCTACGACTTCAGCCGCAGCAAGTTCAACCGTGCCACGCAGTCGATCCGGCAGCCCGGCTCGGTGCTGAAACCCTTCATCTACTCGGCCGCGCTGGAAAAGGGCTTCATGACCAGCACCATCGTCAACGATGCGCCAATCATCCTCGACCCCGCCACCACCGGCGGCCAGCTCTGGGAGCCGAAGAACTACGATGCCCGCTATGACGGCCCGATCACCGTGCGCAACGCGCTCGCGCGCTCCAAGAACATGGTGTCGATCCGGATGCTGGAGAACATCGACATCGCCTACGCCCAGGACTACCTAAGCAAGTTCGGCTTCAAGCCCGAGCGCAACCCCGCCTATCTGACGATGGCCCTGGGAGCGGGCAGCGCCACGCCGCTGCAGGTCGCCAACGGCATGGCCGTATTCGCCAATGGCGGCTACTACCTCGAACCCTATCTGATCGCCCGGATCACCGACAGCGCCGGCAAGGAACTCGCCAAGGCCCAACCTACCCAGGCGGGAGATCCCAACGCGCTGATCATCGACCCGCGCAACGCCTTCATCATGGACAGCATGCTGAAGACCGTGGTGCAGCGTGGCACGGCCAACCAGGCCGCCAAGCAGCTCAAGCGCAAGGATCTGGCCGGCAAGACCGGCACCACCAACAACGCCTTCGACGCCTGGTTCTCGGGCTACGCCACCGGCGTGGCGGGCACCACCTGGCTGGGCTATGACCAGCCCCGCTCACTGGGCGAACGCGAAACAGGGGGTGGCCTGGCGCTGCCGATCTGGATCGAGTACCTGAAGGGGGTGATGAAGGGCGTGCCGGAAGAGACGCGCACCCCGCCACCGGGCGTGGTGCAGATCAACGACGAATACTATTTCGACGACATTCTGCCCGGCCAGGGGATCAGTACCCTCGGCGTGACCGAGGACGGCCTGTCGGCCCCCAGCACCGGCAACGAACCCAAGGCCAAGGACGAGATCAACATCCACGACCAGATCTTCTGATCCACCGGCTCCGCGCCGCTCCACGCCCGCTCACAGCCCCCCGCCGGGGCCCCACGGGATCAACGTGGTACAAGCGATGCCCCCGCCCTCCAGGCCCGCAACGGCCGCGATGACGGGGGCATCGCTTTTTTGTCGGCGCTGCCTTTTTGTCAGCGGGTCTGCCGGCAGCCCCGGCAGGAAGCAATCCCGGCTGGAGGCGCCCCCGGTACGAGGCGCTCCCTGGCGCCGATGTCTGCCATCCCGCGCCCCTGATCCTGCCCCTGCCGATCAGTGCGGCAGCTCAAGTCCCGTCAGATCGAGACGCCGGCCCGCCTGGGCACTGAGTTCCTCGGTCAGCAGCGCCAGCAGATCGGCACCGCTGCGGCTGTCCTCCCAGCGCCCCTCGGCCTGCGGCCGGAAGTGGTAGCCGGCCCGGCGTGAAGCCAGCCAGATCTCACCGGCCGCCTCATGGGTGTTGATCACCATCTGCGCCCCGTCCTCGAACTCGACTTCGATGACGTTGCCGCTGCGCGTGACTTCCAGATCGACATCCGCATTCTCGGCGGCAGCCTCGATGCCCACGACCAGCAGGTCCAACACCCCGTTCATCCGCTGTGAAAAGCTCGTTTCGCTCATGCTAGAGTTCTGTTCCTTGATTTCAATCGCCCCGGCATCGGGGCACCGCCCATACACGCTTACAGGCTCCCATGCGTTCTGGCATTTTAATCACCCTCCTGGCGGCGGGCCTGCTGACCGCCTGCGGCCAGAAAGGACCGCTCTATCTGCCCGAAACCGCCCCGGCCCCCAGCCCCGACGCGCCCCTGCCCGCCGAAAGCAGCACGGACGATGCATCGCAGCAGGATCAGGCCCGGGATGAGGCTGCAGACAGCGCCTCCGAGGCCGGCAGCAACACCCCATCCGACGACAGCAGCGGCGCCTCGGACAGCGCATCTCCCACGCGCACAGGCACATCCCGTTGAGCCCTTGGCCTCTGGCATCTCTTTCCGACCGATTTTCGAGCCCCCCTCATGAGCCGTACCTCCTCCTCCGCCCCCGACGCCTTGCCCGCACGCTGGTTGCGCCGGGACGACAACGGCCGCCTGCGTGCAGGCAGGCACGATCTCGACGCGCTGGCCAGCCGTTTCGGCACGCCGCTCTATGTCTATGACCGAGCCACCATCGAGCAGACCTGGCAGCAGTTTGCCGACGCGCTGCGCGGGCGCAAGGCCAGCATCTGCTACGCGATGAAAGCCAACAGCAATCTGGCGATCCTCGATCTGTTCGCCCGTCTGGGGGCCGGCTTCGACGTGGTGTCCGGCGGCGAGCTGGCCCGCGTCATCGCCGCCGGAGGCGACCCGGCCAAGGTGCTGTTCTCGGGGGTCGGCAAATCCGTGGCCGAAATCCGCCAGGCGCTCGATGCCGGCATCGGCTGCTTCAACGTCGAATCCCTGCCCGAGCTGGACCGGCTGAACCGGATCGCCGGTGAATGCGGCAAGCAGGCGCCGGTCTCGCTGCGCATCAATCCCGACGTGGATGCCGCCACCCACCCCTACATCTCGACCGGCCTGAAGGAAAACAAGTTCGGCATCGCCTATGACATGGCTTTCGAGGCTTATCGGCACGCCGCCCGCCTGCCCCACATCCGGATTCGGGGCATCGACTGCCACATCGGCTCACAGATCACTGAAATCTCTCCCTTCCTGGCAGCACTCGACCGCGTGCTCGCGCTCGTCGATCGGCTGGAAGCCGATGGCATCACCCTCCATCACCTGGATCTCGGCGGTGGCCTGGGCATCCGCTACCAGGGCGAGACCCCGCCCTCGCCCGATGCCTTGATGCAGGCGCTGTTCGAGCGCCTCGAACGCTGGCGCCCGGCCGATGCCCTGCCTGAGCTGATGTTCGAGTTCGGACGGGCGCTGATCGGCAACGCCGGCATCCTGCTGACCCGGCTCGAATACCTGAAGGAGCAGGAAGGCAAGCACTTCGCCATCGTCGACGCAGCGATGAATGATCTGATGCGCCCGGCGCTCTACCACGCCTGGCACGGCGTCGAAGTGGTCGACCCCGGTCAGGCCCGGCCCATCGAGGTCGATGTGGTGGGGCCGGTCTGCGAGAGTGGTGACTGGCTGGCCAAGGCGCGTACCCTGTCGCTGCCGCCCAATGCATTGCTCGCCATCCTGTCGGCCGGCGCCTATGGTTCGACGATGGCCTCCAACTACAACAGCCGGGGCCGGCCGGCCGAGGTGCTTCTCGATGGAGAACACGTCCACCTGATCCGCGAACGCGAAAGCATCGAGGACCAGTTCCGGCTGGAGCACCGCCTGCCCTGAGCACACGGCAGCGCTGTCGATGGGGGGTGAAGGGCGACGCAGGTGATGAAAGGGGCCGGAAGGGGCTGGACGGGGGCTGCCGATGAAGCGCGTGACCATCGGCAACAACACCCGGCCCCCACACACCCGGGCCCGCACAAAAAAGGCGGCCTCTCGGCCGCCCTCGACACTCAGCACCGTGCTCGGCGCTACGCTCAGTTCTGGTTGCGCAGACCGGCGATGTAATCGGCAACGGCCTTGATTTCCGGATCGGTCATCCGCAGCGCGATGTCCTTCATCGGCACATTGTTGCCGCGCGTGCCATCACGGAAGGCGACGAGCTGCGCTTCGGTGTACTCAGGGAACTGGCCATACAGGCTCGGATACTGCGCAGGGATGCCTTCACCCGCCGGTCCGTGACAGGCGGCGCAGGCAGGCACGCCCTTGGCAGGCAGACCACCCCGATAGATCTGACGGCCCAGCTCGATCAGCTCCGGATCACGGGCGGCCACGGGCGCGAGCTTCTGCTGGGAATAGTATGCGGCCACGTTCAGCATGTCCTGCGGGCTCAGCTGCGACGCAAAGCCCAGCATGATCGCGTTGTTGCGCGCGGCCGGCTTGCCTTCCTCGGCAGGTTTGAAGTCCTTCAGCTGCTTGACCAGATACTCCATGTGCTGGCCCGCCAGCTTCGGGTTGGCCGAGGCGATGCTGTTGCCATCCTGGGCATGACAGGCGGCACACAGCTCCTCGGCGATCACGGCGCCGGCCTGGGGGTCAGCCTTCAGCGGAGCCTCGGCCGCCGCACCAGCAGCCAGCGCACTGCCCGCCATCAGCATGCCTGCCGCCAGCACGGTCGAACGGGCCATCCGGCCCACAAAACCTTCACCCGCCTCGGCGACACGCTGCTGCGCAAAACCCACTGCCACCTCCACCGGCAACCTGCAGGCGCAGGAATCCTGATCCTTTGGATGCGCCGCCATCGTCTCTGTCCGCATGTTTATTGACCCATTGAACGTTTGAGCAATCCTTGTTCCGCAGGCATCCGAGTACCTCCGGCCGATACTGCCGGATTAATAGCATGACTGTCCGCTCGAAGCCTTGATCCTCGTCAGCGTTTCGGAAGGCAAAGGCCGGACGCCCCCCTGTGCGCATGGGCAGCACAGCACCCATCGAGGGGCTCCGACAACGACTGGACCCGGTACGGAACCGGTCACGAAAGCCCAGGAAAATCAAAAGCAATTATACGATAATGGTCTTATGAGCCTGCTAGTCACTGCCCGTTTCGCCGACACCGTCGCCCGTCTGTCTCAGCTGAGCCGCGCCAATCCCCACGGATTGCCCGAGCTGGCTTTCGTCGGGCGCTCCAACGCCGGCAAATCCTCCTGCATCAACAGTCTGTGCAATCAGAAGCGGCTCGCCTTCTCCAGCCGCACCCCGGGACGGACGCAGGCACTGAACCTGTTTGCGGTCGGGCCCGTCAAAGAGCCCGAGCCGGTGGGCTTTCTCGTCGACACCCCCGGTTATGGCTTTGCCACTGCCAGCCTCGAAGCCAAGCGCGCCTGGCAGTCGCTGGCGGGCGACTACATCAGCCAGCGCCAGCCCCTGGTCGGCGTGGTGCTGATGATCGACATCCGCCGGGAGCTGACCGACCTCGACCGCCAGCTGCTGGCCTGGACGCCGTCGGTGCTGCCGCTGATCCTGGTTCTCACCAAGGCCGACAAGCTCTCCCGTCAGCAGGCGATCCAGGCACGCCAGCGGATCGCCCGTGACCCCTTGCTGACGAAGCGCGAAGGCCCGGTGCTGCTGCAACTGTTCTCGGCCCTGAACAGCACCGGCGTCGAGCCGCTGCGCGAGGCAATCGCCGAGTTGCTGACCGGCAACGCCCAGCACTGGCCCGCGCTGCTGGCGCGGCACAGCGGCCCGGCAGCGCCGCTGCTGATCAAGACGCTGGGCAGCGCCACCTTGGCCGACCCCGCACACCGATCTGAATCCTTCCCGCTTCAATCCTCATGACCGACACGACATCCCCCCTCCTCCCCCCGGCGGCCGGCCCCCTCGGCGCCTTCCCCGGCACGCGGATGCGGCGCACCCGCCGCCATGACTTCAGCCGCCGGCTGACCCAGGAAAACCATCTGCGCGTCGACGACCTGATCTACCCGGTCTTCGTCCACGAAGACCAGGGCGCTGCCACGCGCACGCCGGTGGCGGTCGGCTCGATGCCCGGGGTGTATCGGCATACGATCGATCAACTGCTGCATCTGGCCGAGCGCTGCGCCGAAAAGCGCATTCCGGCGCTGGCCCTGTTCCCGGTGATCGCCCCGGAACTGAAGAGCCCCGACGGGCAGATGGCAACCGACCCCGAGGGACTGGTGCCTCGCACCGTGCGTGCGCTGAAGGCACGTTTTCCGGAACTGGGCATCATGACCGACGTGGCCCTCGACCCCTACACATCCCACGGGCAGGATGGGCTGATCGACGAGAGCGGCTATGTGCTGAACGACGAAACGCTGGCGGTGCTGACCCGGCAGGCCCAGGTTCAGGCCGAAGCCGGCGTCGACATCGTCGCGCCCTCGGACATGATGGACGGCCGAATCGGCGCCATCCGTCAGGCGCTGGAATCAGCGGGCCTGATCCATACCCAGATCATGGCCTACTCGGCCAAGTATGCCTCCAGCTGGTACGGCCCCTTCCGGGATGCAGTCGGCTCGGCCGCCAACCTGGGGCGCAGCTCCAAGAAGACCTACCAGATGAATCCCGCCAACAGCGACGAGGCGCTGCGCGAAGTGGCCCTCGACCTGCAGGAAGGTGCCGACATGGTGATGGTCAAGCCCGGACTGCCCTATCTGGACATCGTGCGCCGGGTCAAGGACACCTTCAAGGCGCCGACCTTCGTCTATCAGGTGAGCGGCGAGTACGCGATGATCAAGGCCGCGGCGCAGAACGGCTGGGTCGATGAGCGCGCAGTTGCGCTGGAGGCTCTGCTGGCGATGAAGCGCGCCGGCGCCGACGGCATCCTCAGCTATTTCGCGCTGGCAGCAGCCGACTGGCTGGAAGACTGAGCTGCCCCGAAGGCTGCCGGGTCTGCCGGCCGGCTGTGCAGCACCAGTCCCTCGCGCTCAGCCGGCAGGCGTCCTGCCAACAGCCAGTCGAAGGCAATCGGCCAC
>JBHADS010000621.1:0-3430 GCA_041855185.1 Lautropia sp.
GCCCGGGCCAACGCCCCATCCTTCTATCTGCGCGTCAAGGGAGAGGTCGAGGACGAGGTGCGGGCACTCGCGCTGCCCCATGCGGTGGCCCTGCGCCCCTCGGTGCTGGATGGCGATCGCCAGGAAAAACGCCCCGGCGAGCAATGGGCACTGCGCATCGGCCGGCTGCTGAAACCCTTGCTGATCGGCCCCCTGGCCCAGCTTCGTCCGACACCAGCCACGTTGGTGGCCACTGCCATGCGCGAGCTGGCACAGCCGGGACGGCGGGGTTTTGAAGTGATCGACGCCGTCACGCTCGGCCACTGGCAGGAACGCATCCGGATCAGCCACTGAGACCACGGCCAGGGGCTCCCCTTGCCGCAGTGCATCCCGACGAGAGGGGCCTGCCAGCTCAGCGGTTATCAGCGGTTGCCGGACTGTCTCGCGGCGTTCCCTGTCCCGGCAGGCCGGGCGCCCGCGCCCGATGCAGAGGCGGCGGGCTTCGATTCGGCAGCCGGCGGCGTTTCCGGCTGAGCGGCGGCCGGAGGCTCCCCGGGTGCAAGCTCGGCAGTGCCCATCACGGCCGGCAGCACTTTCACCCGCTCGGCGTCGATCTGGCGCTCCAGACGAGCCGGGTCGGGTTGATCGCCGAAGAACGTGGGCAGCACCCCGGTCAGCGCAAGCAGCAGCCAGACATTCAGCAGCACCAGCCCCGGCAACAGATAGTTGCCCAGTCTGGGCCTGGACGACGGCGCGGCAGGCGTTTCCTCTAGCAGGGACATGGATCGAAGCGCAGGATAAGGTCGGCGGTCGCGCAAGCATAGCGGATCGACCGCCCCCCTTCAAGCCAGACGCCCGCCGCGCCCGCCCGGCGGTCTGCGCCACCGACACCTGCAGGCATTTTCGATCGTCGCCATCGCTTTTATTGATTGGACCCGGGCAGCCGGACTGCAATACCCTGCTTCCAACATGCCTTTTCTCTCCCAGTCATCCTCCGATTCGGCGCCCATGAACCTGCAAGACAGTCTCCCCGCTCCGGTCTCCGGCCCCTCCCGCCCGGTACGTCGCCCGCTGGCGCTGGCGATCCGGATCGGCGGGAGCATGGCGCTATGCTGCCTGCTGGTGCAGATGCTGGTCAGCGACCCCCGCATCGCCCAGGGCTTCATGGCCTCGCTGCTGGCCGGTTCGGCCACCGGAATCGGCGCGCTGGTGCTGCCTTTCGTCCGGCAGGTGCAGCTCGCCCAGCTCGGGCGCTTCATGGCCTTCGGCGGTGGCATGATGCTGGCGGCGGCGCTGGTGCCCCTGCTCACCCCCGCCTTCACGCTCAGCACCCAACCCTGGGCGTGGGATGTGCTGGTGGCGATGGGTGTGGGTATCGGCACGATGGCGTTGCTGAATGCTCTGCTGCCGCACCTGCACGCCGCCCCGCAGCAGGACGAGACCCGCTTGCCGATCAATGCGCTGTGGCTGATGGTGGTGGCGATCGCCGTGCACAACCTGCCCGAAGGCTTCGCGGTCGGTGCGGGTTTCAGCGGCGGCGAGACCATCGGCTGGCACACCACGCTGTCGATCGCGCTGCAGAACATCCCTGAAGGGCTGATCGTCGCCAGTGCGCTCTGGTCGCTGAAACTGCCCAAACGCACGGCGGCGCTGGGCGCCTTGCTGACCGGGCTGGTCGAGCCCCTGGGCGCGCTGGCCGGTGCCACGCTGGCGGTCTCGTCGGCCGCAGCCCTGCCGCCGGCGCTGGGCTTCGCCGGCGCGGCGATGATCTACATCGTGCTGCACGAACTGCTGCCCGAGGCGCAGCGCCTGATCCGCTCGGTCCGGCAGACCGCCACGGTCTTCGTACCGGTCACGCTCGTGGTCGGCCTGCTGATGCACTGGGCCGAGTGAGCGGTCGCCCCTCACGCATAAAAGGGAACGCCGCTGAGCCGGCCCGTCGCCAGCGGCCAGCCGCCGAATGGCGGCGGCGCAGAGGCCGCGACGAGGAAGCACCGACCCGTTCTCAGCCGGCCGAGTAGTCGTAGAAGCCACGGCCGCTCTTGCGGCCCAGGCGGCCGGCGTCGACCATCTCGCGCAGCAAGGTGGCCGGACGGTACTTGCTGTCGTTGAAGTTGCTGTAGAGCACCTCCATGATCGCCAGCACCACATCCAGGCCGATCAGATCGGCCAGAGCCAACGGCCCGATCGGATGGTTGCAGCCCAGCTTCATGCCCTCGTCGATCTCGGCCGCGGTGGCGACGCCCTCCTGCAGCACGAACACCGCCTCGTTGATCATCGGGCAGAGCAGACGGTTGACCACGAAGCCTGGCGCATTCTTCACATCGATCGGGGTCTTGCCCATCGCACGCGCCAGGGCGGTGACGGCCGCCACGGTTTCATCCGAAGTCTGCAAGCCCCGGATCACCTCGACCAGCGCCATCAGCGGCACCGGATTGAAGAAATGCATGCCGACGAAGCGTGCCGGGTTCTTCAGCGGCGCCGCCAGCCGAGAAATCGAGATCGACGAGGTGTTGGTGGCGATCAGCGCATCCGGCCGCAGCACCGCCTCGGTGGCCTGCAGCAGCTTGATCTTGACCGCCTCGTTCTCGGTGGCCGCCTCGATCACCAGATCGACCTCGGCCAGATCCGCCGCCTGGGTCGTCCCCTGGATGCGTCCCAGAATGGCAGCCTTGGCTGCTTCGTCCAGGCTTCCCTTCTTGATCAAGCGATCCAGCGACTTGCCGATGGTGGCCAGTGCACGCTCGACCGCCTCGGCCGAAATATCCTGCAGCACCACCGCCAGACCGGCCCCCGCCGCCACCTGGGCGATGCCATTGCCCATCGTGCCGGCTCCGATCACGCCAACGCGCTTGATATCCATGAAAAGCTCCTCCTGTCTGATGTGGATGATTGATTGAAGTGTGTTGCCCACCGGGCAAGCTGCCTCGGCGCCTTCGCCGCTTCAATGACGCGGCCGGACGCTGATCTGCTCGGCCATCAGTGGCACCGGATGGCCCGGGTCGTCGTCGAAACGGACATGCAGCGCGCCGCTTTCGTCGATGCCCAGTGCCATGCCATCACGGTGCCCCTCGGCGCGGTGCACCCGGATCGGGCGCCCCGCCAGCAGATCGAAACGCTGCCAGCGCGTCATGAATGCCGAAAAACCTTCGGCAAGTAACTGGTCACTTCCCTGCAGAAGCGCTTCTCCCAAGGCAATACCCAGCGACTGAATGTCAACAGGGGTCTGCGGCGCATAGAGAGCCGCAGCCGGCAGATCGGTGCTCAGCCCCGCCGGCGAGGCCCGGACGTTCAAGCCGCAGCCGATCACCAGCCGTGCACCGGCCGCATGACTGCGCATCTCGCACAGAATGCCGCCCACCTTGGCAAAGGGGAGGCGCTCGTCGTGCTGCAGCACGCACAGATCATTGGGCCATTTGATGCCAACGGCCAAACCCTGGGCATCAAGGAA
>JBHADS010000622.1:0-3491 GCA_041855185.1 Lautropia sp.
CCTCGAGGACTGGGTGACGGCAGCGCCCGGCAGCCCGCTGCCGAGCCGGATCAATCTGCCCAAAGGGCCGTGGGTGCTGGTGGGCTACGGCCGCTTCGGGCAGGCGATCTCGGCCACATTGGACGAGAAGCGGGTACCCTGGCGGGCCATCGACCCCGACTCGGGGCTGGCGCGCGAGGCCCGCCTGCTGATGGCCGACAACTCCGAGGACTCGCTGCGCGCCGCCGGCGTCGCCCGGGCCAGCGTGCTGGTGGCGGGCACCGACAATGACAGCATCAACCTCAGCATCACGACGATCGCCCGGCGGCTGAACCCGAACATCTTCGTCATCATCCGCCAGAACCAGTCCGCCGACCGTCTGCTGATCGACGCGGCGCGCGCCAACCTGCGCTTCGTGCAGTCGCAGCTGATCGTGCGCGAAATCCTGCAGACCCTCAAGAGCCCGATGCTCGGCGATTTCATCACCCTGATCCGCCAGCGGGGCAGCACCGATGCCAGCCGGGTGATCGAGCAGATCCTGGCCACGGTCGGCAATGCCGCACCCCGCAACTGGGCCTTTCACTGCGACCCGACGCAGCCCGGGCTGTTCAACGCCTTCTTCCGCAACCGTGACGGCAAGGCACTGACCATCCGCCAGATCCTGCGCGACCCCCGGCACCGCTCGACCCACCTGGACGCCGTTGCGGTGATGCTGACCCGGCGGGGCACGAGCCAGCTGCTGCCCGATCCGGATACCGAGCTGCGCCCAGGCGACAAACTGCTGTTCCTGGGCCTGGAATCGGCTCGACTGCTGCAGCGCAACTTCCTCGAAGACCCATTGGCGGTAGACTATGTCCGCACCGGCATCCAGCATCCCCGCGGCTGGCTGTTCCGGCGGCTCAATGCCTGGCTGTCCGCCCGCAAGGAGCAGCGAAGCCCCGCAGACAAGGCCTGACGGCCGGGATTGCTGGTTGCTGGTTGCTGGTTGCTGGTTGCGGGTTGCGGGTTGCGGGTTGCCAAGGAGTCGGTGTCAGATCCCGGCCTCCCGCGCAGCTCAGGTCTCCCCGCGCAGATCAGATGGCAGGGGCTGGTGCGGCGGAGCAGGCGTGCTGGGAAACGGAGCACGAACACCGGGGAGCTGCAATGCCCCCGCTGCATTGACGCTGATGCGTTTCGGCATTACATTAATGACTATATAGTCATTAATATCATGTCCCCAAAACCACCTTCTGTTCAGAACCGCCCTGCACGCGCCCGCAGTTGGGAGCGTCGCAAGGAACACCGTCCCGGTGAGCTGCTGGAAGCCGCAGCCAAGGTCTTTGTGGCAAGGGGCTATGCGGCCGCACGGCTGGACGATGTCGCCACGATGGCGGGCGTGTCCAAAGGGACGCTCTATCTGTACTACGCCGGCAAGGAAGAACTGTTCAAGGCCGTGGTGCGCATGATGATACTCCCGGTGATCGAACAGTTCCGCACCCGCGTCGAGCAGGCCACCGGCTGCAGCGCCGACCTGCTCGCTGACGTGCTGCACTGCTGGTGGAGCTGTTTCAACAAGCCCCAGATCGGCGGCATCATCAAACTGGTGGTCAGCGAGTCCAGCAACGTCCCCGAGGTGGCCCGCTTCTTCCATGAAGAGGTGGCCTCCACCGGCCACGCCGTGATGCGGCAGATCATCCTTCGCGGCATCGAACGCAAGGAATTCCGTGAGACGCCCAACCTCGATGTCGCGGTCCACCTGATGATGTCCCCGCTGGTGCTGAAGCTGATCTGGGCCGAATCGGTGGGCCAGTGCATCCCTGCTTCCTCCAGGCTGGATCCGCCAGATTTCATCAGGCATCATGTCGAGCTGGTGCTGATGACGCTGCGTGCCGACGGCACGTCCGCTGTCCCGGCGCCCTCCCTGGCGTCGCCCTTGTCATGCAACCCACATCCCGCCGATGTGCAGGATGATGGTCTCTGCCCGTGCCCGACAACGGAATCCGCGCCCGACACGGCATCGGCCGCTGTACAGACAGACGATGCGTCGCTGTCCCCTTCCCGGTAACTCTGATTTTGGTTGGCCTCCCATGAATATCGAGCAAGCCCGTTTCAACATGATCGAGCAACAGATCCGGCCCTGGAATGTGCGGGATCCCAAGGTTCTGCAGACGCTGTCGGACGTGAAACGTGAGGAGTTCGTGCCGTTGGCCTGGCGTGGCATCGCCTTTGCCGATACCGAGGTGCCGCTGACCATCGATGACCATCATTCCGGGCAAGTCATGCTGGCCCCCAAGGTCGAAGCCCACATCCTGCAGAGCACCGCCATCCGCACCCACGAATCGGTGCTTGAAATCGGTACTGGCTCGGGCTATGGCACGGCACTGGCCGCCTCCTGCAGCCGCCGGGTCAGCTCCTGGGAAATCGACCCGGTACTGGCCGCTTTTGCCGCAGCGAACCTGGGCCGTGCCGGTCTGGTCGGACTCGATCTGCGGGTCGGCGACGGTCATCAGGCACTGAAACAGGCCGAAGGCCACTGGGACGTGATCATCCTGTCCGGCGCCGTGGCCATCGAGCCGACCGAGTTCCTCGAACGCCTGGCCGTCGGCGGCCGGCTGTTCTGTTTCGTCGGCGAAGCACCGGTGATGGAGGCCCGTCTCTACACCCGCACCGACGCCGGGCTCTCCCACCAGGATCTGTTCGAGACCATCGTGCCGCCGCTGAAGGGCTTTCCGGTGGCCAGCCACTTCCATTTCTGACGAGCCCCGCCCGATCCCTCAGCACCGACGATCCACAGCCCTCCGTTTTCATGCAGCGCCTTTCCCCTCAACAGCTGTCCGACTGGCTGGCCGGCCCCACCGACAGCCAGCCCCTGCTGCTGGATGTGCGCGAGGAATGGGAGTTCGACACCGCCCACCTGCCCGGCTCGGTGCTGATGCCGCTGGGTGAGCTGGTTCACGGTGCCGACTCGCTGCCGGCCGATCGGCCCATCGTCGTCATCTGTCATCACGGCGTGCGCAGCCTGATGGCCTGCCGGCTGCTCGCCCATCACGGCCTGAGCGCTCTCTACGATCTGCAGGGCGGCATCGACGCCTGGTCGGTCGAGATCGACCCGGCCATGCCCCGCTACTGAAGGGCCGGCTCGCGGCCTCCTCAAACAAAACGCCCGCCGGCCCCCTGAAAGGATCGGCGGGCGTCATCGCCTTGACTTCGGAATCTGTGGCGCCGGTATCTACGCACCAGCGCCCGATATCGACGCAACAGGTCCCTAACAGGCTCAAAGCTCAGTGGGCAGCGGTACGCTGGGCCGGCCCAGCGCCTCGGTCAGCAGGGGGGCCAGCGCAGCCATCGTGCGCTCCAGCGAGCCCCGGTGCGCCTGTGCGAAGGCGGCGCCTGCCTCGGACATCGCCCCCCGCCGTGCCGGATCGGCCGCCAGGCTCAGAGCCGCCGGAATCGCTTCCTTGGGGTCCTGGACCTGAATCGAGGCGCTGAACAGGATCGAGGCCTCGGCGGCCTGCTGGAAGTTGTAGACCGAC
>JBHADS010000623.1:0-2656 GCA_041855185.1 Lautropia sp.
CCGCAATCTGTATCAGATCGAGCCCTTCCAGACCGTCGGCAGCGTCGAGACCTTTTCCCTGGGCACCCCGGGCTCGGAAAGCAGCATCGCCATCCGGGGTCTGAGCCAGGCCGACACGCTGGTGCTGATCGACGGCTTCCGTGTGACCTCGGCCAGCGGAACGGATTTCTCGCTGCTGCCGCTCAGCTACGGCAGCCGCACCGAAATCCTGCGTGGCTCGGGCTCGGCCGTCCACGGCTACAACGCTGCGGGCGGGGTGGTCCAGCTGCTGTCAGACCCGGCCGACCGCAAAGTGCGCTACAGCGGTGAAGCTGGCATCGGCGGTCATGGCTACATGCAGATGCGTGGCCGCGCTTCGGGCGGCAACGAGGTGGTCACGGGCCGGGTCGAGTTTGGCCGCGAGGTCGGCGATGGCTTCGATGTGACGACCCCCGATTTCGCCGGACACCAGAACGACAAGGATGGCTGGAAACGGGAGAACATCTCGGGCCGCCTGGATGCCCGTCTGTCCACCGATACCCGCCTGAGCTTCCTGGCGCTGCGCAACACCGTCAACGCCGACTTCGATGGCACCGGCGATGCACGCACGGCCAAGAAACGCCTGGAGCTGACTGGCCTGAAAGCGGCACACGATCTCTCACCGCGTACCCAGCTGGACGCCAAGATCGGTCAGAGCAAGATCAGCCGCACCTACAATTTCGCCACCGACAGCACTTTCATCAAGACGCAGCAACGCGAATACGGTGTCGGCATCAACCACCAGCTGGCACCGAATCTGCGCACCCGCGTGGCCCTCGATCGGCTGGAAGAACGCTATGACGGCCGCGGCTTCCGTGCCCCCAGCCGCTCGACCAACTCGCTCAGCGCCGTGGCTGATGGCCGCCTGAACCAGCATCGCCTGAACCTGGCGCTTCGCGTGGACGACAGCAACCGCTATGCCACCAAGACCGGCTACAACCTCGGTTATGGCTTCCAGCTCGATCCCTCCGTCCGTCTGATCGCGGGCCTCAGCACCAGCTATCGGGCACCGGATCTGGCCGACTACTACGCCTCGCCCAGCACCGACCGGCTGAAACTTGAGCGCAATCACACGGTCGAGGCCGGCGCCCAATGGCAGCCCCAGCCGGGCGTCTCGGGCCGTGCCGTCCTCTACCAGACCAAGCTGCGCGATCGGCTGACCGAAACCGGCGCCTGCACCGGCGCCGATGATTGCTCGATCGTCAACGTCGGCCGCGCCCGCATCCGCGGCGTGGCGCTGTCACTCGGCCAGGACACGATGCCCGGCGACGATTTCAACGGGCTCAGCTGGAACGCCAACCTCGACCTGCTGAAACCGGAGAACACGACCACCGGCCGTGAGCTGCCCAATGTCGCCAAACGCCGCCTGACCGGCACCGTCGAGTACGGCCTGGGCGAGGCCCGCATCGGCGCCGACATGGTGCTGACCAACCGCCACTTCTCCGACGAAGCCAACCAGCAACGGGTGGGCGGCTATCTGCTGGTCAACCTGCGCAGCGCCTGGCGCGCCTCGCCGGATCTGACGGTCTTTGCCGATGTCTACAACCTCGGCAACCGCAGCTATCAGACCTACCGCAACTACAACCAGCAGCCGCGCACCTTCATGGTGGGCGTCACCTACGCTCCGCACTGATCCTGCGCCAGCGACCGGCAGACGCGGGGTTTGCACTCCGCGTCTGGCCTGCCAGACACAGTCCAGCTTCCTACCTGCGGGCGCACGTCATCCGCAGCCCCGCTCCCATCAGCGCCTGCCCGCAGCGCCCGCCCAGCCCCATCGCGGCCTACCCCCGCCGCTGACCACCCCACAGCAGCCTCCCTCCCCTCGTTGTCCACGGACCTCCAGCCTCTCCCTGCCGCGCCCACATCGCTACCCGCGCCGTACCCGAACAAACCACCACAACCCCGAGTGCCGTCGGGCCACTCCCGTGCCACGTCCATGCAGGGATTTCCTGAGCCCTCTTGCCAAAACCACAGCCCTCTGCTCAAATGCAAATTATTCGTATTGCATCTCCTGAATCGGTTTACAGTCTCAGTCATGGTCGTCTGCAACTGCTTCAATGTCCGGGAAAGCGATCTTGCCGCGTTGGCAAGCTGCGGTAATTGCTGTCTGCGCAGTGTCCGTCAGGCTACTGGTCTCGGCACCTGCTGCGGCAAGTGCATTCCCCAAGCGCGTGCCATGCTGGAAGCCCATAAGGCCAGCGCCATGCCCATCGTGCCGATGTCCGCACTGGGATTCACCGAGGTACAGCCGCAGGGAATCGGTGCCTGAGCATCAGCTGAATAAAAGTCGTTCAGAAAAATTTTCCTGTTTCCAAAGTAACAACGTGTCAGCCGCATTTGGGTTCCGGAGCCCAAGGCGTTGTTGCGTCTATGCATTGCGTGACCAAGTGACTAGAATCCGTCGCTCTTCAGAGCGTGTCATGCACTGATCGTCCCCACCCTGACATCAGTGCATGACACGCTCTTTGCTTGCTCAAGTCTCTCTATCGTCTTGAGCCACTTGATCACCCCTGGAGAGGTTCCCATGCAAGGCGACAAAGCTGTCATCGAAGCGCTGAACAAACAGCTCACCAACGAGCTGACCGCCATCAACCAATATTTCCTGCACGCCCGCCTGTGCCGTCACTGGGGCCTGGAA
>JBHADS010000624.1:0-2700 GCA_041855185.1 Lautropia sp.
CACCGCGATCGAGATGATCAACGCTGCCGGTGGCATCAATGGCCGCAAACTGAAGGCCGTCGTCGTCGATGACGCCTGCGAACCCAAGCAAGGGCCGGTCGTCGCCAACCGGATCGTCAACGAAGAAATCAGATTCGTGGTCGGCCACGTCTGCTCGGGTGCCACCATTGCCGCCGCCCCGATCTACGACGACGAAGGCATCCTGATGCTGACCCCTTCGGCCACGGCTCCGGCCCTGACCGACGGCAAGAATTATGAATACATCTTCCGCGTGACCGGCCGTGACGACCAGCAGGGTCCGGCAGCCGCCAAGTTCATTCTGGAACAGGCCAAGCCCAAGAAGGTCGCCGTCCTGCACGACAAGCAGTCCTACGGTCAGGGCATTGCCTCCGCCGTGCGCGACACGCTGAGCGCGGCCGGCCTGAAGCCCGTACTGTTCGAGGGCATCAACGCAGGTGACACCGACTACTCGGCCGTCATCACCAAACTGCGCAGCAACGGCGTCGATTTCGTCTACTACGGCGGCTATCACCCCGAGATGGGTCTGCTGCTGCGTCAGGCGGCCGAACAGGGCGTCAAGGCCCGCTTCATGGGACCGGAAGGCGCCGGCAATCCTGACATCAACGCCATCGCCGGCCCCGCCGCCGAGGGCATGCTGGTGACGCTGCCGAAGGACTTCTCGACCGATCCGGCCAACGCCGCCATCGTGCAGGCATTCAAGGACAAGAAGCGTGATCCGAGCGGCGCCTTCCAGCTGAGCGCCTACTCGGCCGTGGTGGCCATCGTCGAAGGCATCAAGGGCGCCGGCAGCGACGACCCCGAGAAAGTGGCGGCCTTCCTGCGCGCCAACTCGATCAACACCCCGGTGGGCAAACTGACCTGGAACCAGCAGGGCGATCTGGTCAGCTACCCCTATGATGTCTTCACCTGGCACAAGGACGGCAGCAAGAGCCCGGCGACCAAGTAAGTCGTCCACGCGCCCGGCCGGGTCCGGGCAGCTTGCCACACGGCCTCACGTGCCCGCAGACATCCTTCGTTCGACGGGCGCGTGATGGCCAATGGCCAGAAGCTGATGGCCGGATCGCCGCGTGACGGCAAGCCCGGCCAGCAGCTCTTGCCCGGCCCCCGCCGCCCGACGTGCGCCATCCCCCCACTCCCCGCCGGGTGAGGCGCACACTTCGCGTCATAATAGCGGGTTCCCCTGGCGGCCTTGCCGCCGCTCTCTTTCATTCCGCCCCATGATTCCCGCCCCCCCCAGGGCACGGGATGCATGGGCCGTATCTGCGAGCCACGTTCCATGTCCGAACATCTGCCCCAGATCATCCAGCAAATCTTCAATGGTTTGTCACTCGGCGCGATCTATGCCCTGATCGCCATTGGTTACACCATGGTCTACGGCATCATCGGCATGATCAACTTCGCTCACGGCGAGATCTACATGATCGGCGCCTATGTCGGCCTGATCACGCTGACGGCCCTCGGCACCCAGGGCAGCATCCCGCTGCCGATGCTGATCGCCGTGATGGTCGTGGTGGCAATGGCCGTCACCGCCCTCTACGGCTTCAGTGTCGAGCGCATCGCCTACCGGCCCGTGCGCGGCGGCCCCCGGCTGGTGGCGCTCATTTCCGCCATCGGCATGTCGATCTTCCTGCAGAACTGGGTCGCACTGGGTCAGGGTGCCCGCGACGTGGCCGTGCCTTCGCTGATCACCGGCGCCATCCAGATTCCGATTGGCGACTTTGAAGTCACCTTCGCCTGGTCGCGCATCCTGATCATCGCCGTCACCGTCGTGCTGATGGTGGTGCTGGCCCTCTACATCCGCCATTCCCGCATGGGCCGCGCCTCACGCGCCTGCTCGCAGGACATGCAGATGGCCCGGCTGCTCGGCATCGACACCAACCGCGTCATCTCCTTCACCTTCATGCTGGGCGCGGTGCTGGCCGCCGTCGGCGGGGTGCTGATCGCCATCACCATCGGCAAGCTCAACCCCTTCATCGGCTTCATCGCCGGCATCAAGGCCTTCACCGCCGCCGTGCTCGGCGGCATCGGCAGCATCCCCGGCGCCATGCTGGGCGGGGTGCTGCTCGGCCTGTCCGAAACCTTCGCCGCCGCCTACATCTCGTCGCAGTACAAGGACATCGTCGCCTTCAGCCTGCTGGTGCTGATCCTGCTGTTCCGGCCCAGCGGCCTGCTCGGCAAGCCCGAAGTGGAGAAAGTCTGATGAGCGCGCTGCTGAAAAACGCCCTGATCGCCGCCCTGGTGACAGCCGGGCTGACCATTCCCGTGCTCGGCTTGCAGCTGGTGCGCGAGGGCGCGCAGAACCGGCTGGAAACCCATTGGCCGTGGGTGCTGATCGCCTGCGCCACCGTCTTCGCGGTGCAACTGCTGCGACCGGCCTTCGCCCGGCTGTTCAACAGCCTGCGCGTGCCCACCGTCGGCTCACTGCGCTTCGACCACCGTTCCACCAAGGCCCAGCGCTGGCTGATCCTGCTGATGGTGCTCGTCGCCATCGCCTGGCCCTTCTTCGGCTCGCGCAACCAGGTCGATATCGCCACCGTGGTGCTGATCTACGTGATGCTGGCCCTGGGTCTGAACATCGTCGTCGGCTTTGCCGGCCTGCTCGACCACGGCTTCGTCGGCTTCTACGCCGTCGGCGCCTACACCTACGCCCTGCTCTACCACTGGGCCGGCTGGAGCTTC
>JBHADS010000625.1:0-2814 GCA_041855185.1 Lautropia sp.
CAGGTCTCGACCAAGCTGCTGCAACTGTGCAAGGAGCAGGCCACCAGCCTCGTCAAGGTCAAGGTCAACGACCAGGGGGTCGCCACCTACGACATCCTCTACCCCTGCGCCTGGGACCGGATCGCCTACACCGACGAAGCCCTGCAGGCGGTTGCGGAATCCGATGCCTTCATCTACGGCAGCCTGGGCACCCGCGACGATTTCTCGCGTGCCACGCTGGACAAGCTGCTGGCCAAGGCCAGGTTCAAGATCTTCGACGTGAACCTGCGCCCCCCCTACTACAGCTACGAGCGGCTGCTGGAGATGATGAAAGCCGCCGACATGATCAAGCTCAACGACGACGAGCTGTACGAACTGGCCGAAGCCTATGGTTCCAAGCACCGGGCAATCGAACAGAACATCCGCTTCATGGCGGCGCTGACCAACACCGACAAGATCTGCGTGACCCTGGGCGGCCACGGGGCGCTGTACTTCACCCAGGGCAAGATCCATCATCACGGCGGCTTCCGCGTCAAGGTTGCCGACACCGTCGGCTCGGGCGACAGTTTCCTGGCCGGCCTGACCTACAAGCTGCTCAACGACGCCGCCCCCAACGAAGCCCTCAACTTCGCCTGCGCCCTGGGCGCGATGGTTGCCTCGCACCGTGGCGCCACGCCCAGGATCAGCATGCAGGAAATCCACGATTTCATCAATCCGGTCTGAGCGCTACAGTCCCAACCGCCCTGCCCCTTTGCAGGGCGGACGATAAAAACAGGAGCAATTCGTGAGCCTGAAAGCACTATTTCTCGGCTATGGACGGATGGGCAGCGCGCTCGGCGAAGCCTGGCTGCATACCGGCCTGGTACGGCAGATCGATGCCGTCGACCCGCACCAGAAAGGCGACTTCCTGGCCGAAATCCATCGCGATGTCGCCAAGCTGCCTGCTACGGATTACGACCTCGTCGTGCTGGCCGTCAAGCCGACGATGGTCCGGGAAGCCCTGCAGAGCATCGACCCGGCCCGCCTCGCCAATGCCCTGGTCGTCTCGGTGATGGCCGGCGTCTCCTGCGCCAGCATCGCCGCCGCCCTGCCCGTGCCGTGCCCGATCGTGCGCAGCATGCCGAACACCCCGGTCATCGCCCGCCAGGGATGCACCGGCCTGTTCGGCAGCAACGATGTCACGGCAGCTCAGCGCCGCACCATCTCCAACCTGTTCGACACCGTCGGCCTGGCCGTCTGGCTGGACGAGGAAGAGCAACTGCACGCGCTCACCGCCATCAGCGGCAGCGGGCCGGCCTACTATCATCTGTTCAGCGAGGCGCTGACCGAGGCCGGCATCAAGCTGGGACTGCCCGCCGAACTGGCCCGCCAACTGGCAGCCCAGACCGCGCTGGGTGCGGCCACCCTGCAGAATCAGGCAGACGCCGATTTCGCGGCACTGCGACAGGCCGTCACCTCACCCAACGGCACCACGCACGCCGCCATCCAGGTCTACGAAAAAGACGCGGCACTGCGCACCCTGGTGGCCGAGGCCACCGCTGCGGCCCGCGCCCGTTCGATCGAGCTGGCCCAGGGCTGATCCCCTGCGGGCAGCACCCTGCGTCCCGGGGCCGCCGCGCCGCGCCGTGTCGCGCCCCGCCCCGCCTGCGCCGGCGGCCTTGCTCGTTCGCGCGCTGCCGGGCGCCTGCCTGCCGCACGCCCGGCAGCGCAATCGCTGCACAGGTCGGGGCCGCCGGATATGCGCCCCGCTCAGGGCTTGACGGCGGCCGGGCGAGGCGCGTGTTCAGTCCTCGGCCACACCCGGCAGCTTGATGCCCCGGCCGGTCGTGTAGAACTGTCCGCCTGCCACATAGTGCAGGCTGCGCAATTCATCAGGCGCCTCATCAAAAATCCAGTGTCCGTGGCGGAAGACCCGATCATCCGCCCACGCCCCCTTCACCTCGCCGATGAACAGATCATAGGTCTGCTGATTGTGCGCCTCCGGCACCAGGCGGCAGGCCAGCCAGGCCGAGCAGCCCGCCACCAGCGGCAGCTCGAAGCCGGGCTGACGGAACAGCTCGACCCCGTGATCCCTGAGCTTGTGGGGATGATCATGGCGGCTCTCGCCCATCGCCAGCACCAGCCCGGCCTGCGGCACCGTCGGCACCTGCAGCGCGAACCAGCCGCTTTTCTCGATCAGCCCCCGGGTATAGGTCGCCTTGTCCAGCACCACCATCACCTTCGGCGGCGCAAAATCCAGCGCGCAGGCCCAGGCAGCCGCCATCACATTGTCATCGCCGGCGTGACTGGCCGATACCAGCACGGTCGGACCATGATTGATCAGACGAAAACTCTTCTCCAGAGGAACGGATTGAATGGCCATGATGTTCGCGGGCAGCAAAAGAGCCGCGATTCTACGCCCCCGGCGCGGAGCTGCCAGCCGATGAAACAAGGCTTGACGGCCGCGGCAGCCCCCCGGCCGGACACTGTCGCAGACCGGACACCGTTGCCAGATGGCGCTGTCTGCGCGCGCCGCACCGCCGCCTCACCGCCGGGCCACACCGAAGCGCTGCCCGCCGTAACACCCAAAGCATTGCCGCCCCACACAAAAACACCGCACGGCCCCCGGACAATCCCCACCCCCCTGCGCGCGAACGGGGTAGTCTGCCCCGAGCGGCACGCTACGGCATGGCACGAAGCCCGCAACGCCCGCCCTACGGTCGGCCGCGTCGGGACGCCGAATCGAATGGAGCGCCGCCGCACACCTTCTGCATCCCGCTGTCCGGTCCGCACCCCCTGCATCCGGCGCTCACCCAAGGAACACCCGTGCACAACATCCGCCCCTGGCTGCTGCCC
>JBHADS010000626.1:0-2866 GCA_041855185.1 Lautropia sp.
ACACCGTCGATCGTGTGGACCACGGTGCCATCGGCATGGAATGCCATGCTGCATGCCTTGCCCGTATCTTCCGAAATACCGGTGTAGGTACCCAGCGCACAGCGATAGAGCTCCCGTCCACCGTCGATATGCAGACTTTCCTGACGCGGGCAACTGGCGAACAGGTGCTCACTCAAGCGTACGCCGGAATATGAGTTGCCGTAGGCATCGGTGAAGCTGCCACCGCCTTGCACGAAGAAATTCCCCATTGCCGCGTCCACGGCAGCTTCGGAATAGAAGGAATCGTCCTCGTTCCCATACGCCTGGGCCGAGGTGTCGACATTGGAGCCACCACCCCCTCCGCCGCCACAAGCCGCCAACGAAACGGCCAGGGCGATGCTCAGGCTGATGGACGAGGCTTTGAAGGGAAGAACGGAACGCAGGTTCATGACAGGTCTCCGGCAACGAAAAACGCGGTTGCATCCGCGACGCAGAGCACTCTACGCCGCACCAACAGCGCCTCCGATGGCAGCTTTCACGCACATCCGTCATTTAGGCCATCCGGTCTAGAGCGACCGTGGTACCGGCGGTGCCCACCGCTGGTGCATGACCCCGGATCGCCCGACAGACGCGGATCTCGGAGGCGACGCGCGCTGTGCGCGCCCGCTGTCATCGACGGCAAAGACACACCAAAAAAGTAGTAAATCCGGGGGACACGCTCTAGAATAGGCCGATGAAAAAACTCGCGCTGTTCGACCTCGACCACACCCTGCTGCCGATCGATTCCGACAATGAATGGGGACGATTTCTGTGCCGCACGGGTCGCATTGCCGACCCCGAAGCCTTTGCAGCCCAGGTCGATGCATTCTTCGAGCAGTACAAGGCGGGCAAGCTCGATCCGGAAGCCCATTTGCGTTTCGTTCTGGCCGCCTTTGCCAACCGCCCCGCTGCAGAGATCGAAACCTGGCGACAAGAGTTTGTCGACACGGTGATCCGACCGGCGCTGACCGCGCCCGCATTGGCACTGGTGCAGAAACATCTGCAGGCCGGCGATCTCTGCGCCATCGTGACCGCCACCAACAGCTTCGTGACGACGCCGATCGCCAAGCTCTTCGGTGTCGAGCATCTGCTGGGCGCCGAAGGCGAGCTTCATGAAGGCCGCTACACCGGCGAACCCCGCCGGAACGTCACGATCACTTTCCAGGCCGGCAAGCTGGTCCGGATCGAAGAGTGGCTGGCCGAGCGGGACCAGAGCTTCGAGAGCTTCGACGAGATCTGGGCCTATTCCGATTCACGCAATGACCTGCCCATGCTCGAGCGGGCCACGCATCCGGTGGCGACCAACCCCGATGCCACGCTGCGGCAGATTGCAGAACAACGAGGCTGGCCCATCCTCGACCTGTTCCATCCCGAATAAACCAACACGTGTTCGACCGACTGATCAACTGGATGTTCGGCCGCCCCGACGGCTCATCATCGGCCGCCAGCAAACGCCACCCCGTCACCACGCCCATCGAGGTCCGTACCCACCCGGCCTTTTCACTGGGCATCTCGAACAAAGAGATTTCGAGTGCAGCGATGCGCACCTGTGAGGGCCTGCAGAAAGCCGGCTACGCCGCCTATGTGGTCGGCGGCGGTGTCCGCGATCTGCTGCTCGGCCTGACGCCGAAGGATTTCGATGTCGCCACCGATGCACCGCCGGAAGTGGTGCAATCCCTGTTCCGCCGTGCCCGCATCATCGGGCGACGCTTCCGGATCGTGCATGTGATGTTCGGCCGCGAAACGATCGAGGTGACGACTTTCCGCGCCGCCCAGGCCAACGCACAGACCGATGAGCACGGCCGGATGCTGAACGACAACGTGTTCGGCACCCGCGACGAGGATGCCAGCCGCCGCGATTTCACCGTCAATGCGCTCTACTACGATCCGGTGGCCGAAACGCTGATCGACCCCTTGGGCGGGGTCGAGGATCTGCGCGAGCGCATCCTGCGGATGATCGGCGACCCGGAAACCCGTTACCGCGAAGACCCGGTGCGGATGCTGCGCACGGTACGCTTTGCCGCCAAGCTCGATTTCGAGGTCGATCCGCCGACGCTGGAGCCGATCCGCGAGCTTGCACCGCTGCTGGAGAATGTGCCGCCGGCCCGGCTTTTCGACGAGATTCTGAAGCTGCTGGAAAGCGGCCACGGTCTGGCCTGCATCCGCCGGCTGCGCGAAGAGGGTCTGCACCACGGTGTGCTGCCCTTGCTCGATCAGTTGTTCGAGACCGACGAATCCTTCATCACCGAAGCGCTGACGCGCACCGACGCCCGGGTACGGCAGGGCAAGTCGATCTCGCCCAGCTTCCTGTTTGCCGCGCTGCTGTGGCCGCAGGTCCGCATCCGCTGGCAGAAGATCATGGCCGGTGGCGAGCATCAGTACCCCGCCCTGCACACCGCCATCGACAGTGTGCTCGACGAACAGGGCAACAAGCTGTCGCTGCAGCGCCGCTATCAGGCCGACATGCGCGAGATCTGGGTGATGCAGCCCCGGCTGGAGAAGCGAGGTCGCGGCGCCTATGGGATGCTGTCGCACCTGCGCTTCCGGGCAGGCTACGACTTTCTGCTGCTGCGCTGCGCCTCGGGCGAGGTGGATGCCGCGCTGGGTCAATGGTGGACCGATTTCATCGATGCCGACGGTCCGGCACGCGACCACCTGGTGCAGAGCCTCGATGGCAGCGCCGACCCGAAAAGCAAGCGCCGCCGCCGGCGTGGCCCGAAGAAACAGGCAGCCTTGCTGGCCGGGATGCAGGGCGAGGCAGAAGCCGGTCATTCGGCAACGGGTCATTCGGCAGCAGCTCGTTCCGGCGAGGCCGCGGCACAGACCGCCCCCCGAAGCGCCGATACAG
>JBHADS010000627.1:0-2915 GCA_041855185.1 Lautropia sp.
CAATCTGGGCATGTCGCCGATGGCCAATGCCATCCGCAAGCCGGAAGACCTCAACAAGATGGAGCCCTTCTTCCCGCTGCATGCCTACGTCTGCGAAAGCTGCTTCCTGGTCCAGCTGGAGGAGTTCCAGAGTGGGGAAGCGATCTTTTCGGACTACGCCTACTTCTCGTCCTATGTGCAGGCCATGCTGGATCATGGCAAGAAGTACGCCGACGACATGACCGAGCGCTTCAAGCTGGGCGCGCACAGCAAGGTGGTGGAGGTGGCCTCCAACGACGGCTACCTGCTGCGCTGGTTCCTGCCCAAAGGGGTGCCGGTGCTGGGGGTGGAGCCCGCCGCCAACGTGGCCGAGGAAGCCCGCAAGCTGAACATCCCCACCGAGGTGATGTTCTTCGGTGTCGAGTCCGCGAAGAAGCTGCGCGACATGGGGCATGCCGCCGATCTGATGGCAGCGAACAACGTCGTGGCACACGTGCCCGACCTGAACGACTTCGTCGCTGGCTTTGCCGTGCTGCTCAAGCCGCAGGGTGTGGCCACCTTCGAGTTCCACCATGTGCTGAACCTGCTGCAGAAGAACCAGTTCGACAACATCTACCACGAGCACTTCTGCTATCACGGCTTCCTCACCTTCACCAAGATCCTGGCTCATCACGGCCTGTCGGTGTTCGATGTGGAAGAAATTCCGAATCATGGTGGTTCGTTGCGCGTGTACTGCCAACCCGCCAAGACCGGCAACCAGCCGGTGTCGCCCCGTGTGGCCGAGATGGAGGCACGCGAGCGTGCCGCCGGTCTGGACACGCTGGAGCCCTATCTGGCGCTGGAG
The DNA here is from genome assembly GCA_041855185.1 of Lautropia sp. Taxonomy (GTDB): domain Bacteria; phylum Pseudomonadota; class Gammaproteobacteria; order Burkholderiales; family Burkholderiaceae_E; genus Lautropia. The sequence goes on from JBHADS010000627.1 coordinate 824, forward strand.
GAGCGCATCCGCGCCAGCAAGCGCAGCCTGTTCCGTTTCGTGCTCGAAGCGCATGAGCAGGGCAAGCGCATCGCGGCCTACGGCGCTCCTGCCAAGGCGGCTACGCTGCTCAACTATGCCGGCGTGCGTTCCGACTACATCGAGTACACCGTCGATCGCAATCCGCACAAGCAGAATCACTTCCTGCCCGGTACGCAGATCCCGATCTATGGGCCGGAGCGCATCGCCGAGACCAAGCCGGACTATCTCGTCATCCTCGCCTGGAACCTGAAGGACGAAGTGATGAAGCAGATGGCCTCGATTCGCGAGTGGGGCGGCAAGTTCGTCGTTCTGGTGCCCGAGGTTCAGATCTACGATTGATACATTGCAGGGTCTGCTGATCCGCATGGTGCTCGGAGGGAAGGGTTGCACCGGCTTCTCTGCCCGCCGAGTATCTGACCGGTTGTCCCGTATCTGCATCTGCAGAGTCCGTTCGCTGCCTTGTCGACGAAAGTGTGCGATGACCTGGCGACGAAGGACGGGCAACCGGTTTTTTGTTGTTTCCGACAGATTCTGCCGGGTGTCATCCCCGTTGGATGGCACACTGTCCGATTGATACCCAATTGAAGGTGCACATGACCATGACCGAGCAAGCCATTCCCCTGCGCGCGCCCAGCTGTGCCGCTGAACTGTCGGCGGTCAGCGAGGGGCAGGGCGTCGCCATGCATCGCTTCGCCGCCTCGCTCTATCCGATGCTGCGCAGCATCACCGGCAAGGGCGTGCGGGATACGCTGGCCGTCATCGGGCAGCAGATTCCGATCACCGTGACCGAAGTGCCTACGGGAACCCCGATCTTTGATTGGGTGGTGCCCGCCGAATGGGAGGTGCGCGAAGCCTGGATCAAGGGGCCGGACGGCCAGAAGATCGTCGATATCGCCCAGCACAACCTGCACCTGGTCAACTACAGTGCTCCGTTCCGGGGACGGCTGTCGCTGGCTGAACTGCGGCCGCATCTGTTCTCGTTGCCCGACCGGCCGGACTGGATTCCCTACCGCACGCAGTATTTCAAGGAGGACTGGGGCTTCTGTCTGAGCGACCGCCAGCTGCAGTCGCTGCCCGAAGGCGAGTACGAGGTCTGCGTCGATACGGCGCTCAAGCCCGGCTCACTGACCTTCGGCGAATGCGTGCTGCCCGGGGAAACGGATGAGGAAGTGCTGATCTCGACCCATGTCTGCCACCCCTCGCTGGCCAATGACAATCTGTCGGGCATTTCGGTCGCAACCTGGCTGGCGCGGGCTCTGGCTGCGTTGCCGACGCGGCGCTACACCTACCGCTTCGTCTTTGCGCCGTCCACCATCGGCGTCATCACCTGGCTGTCGCAGCGCAAGGATGTTACCGCGCGCGTTCGGCACGGTGTGGTCATCTCGGGCGTGGGAGACGCCGGCGATTATCACTACAAGCGGAGCCGGCGCGGGGATGCGGAGATCGATCGGATCATGGCCCTGGTGCTGGCGCAGAGCGGCGAGCCTCATCATCTGTTGCCATTCATCCCCTATGGCTACGATGAGCGCCAATACTGTTCGCCGGGTTTCAACCTGCCGATGGGCTGTTTCTCACGCTCGACCTATGGCAGCTATCCGCAGTATCACACCTCGGCCGACAACCTGGATTTCATTCGCCCCGAGCACCTGGAGCGCTCGTTGAACCTGCTGCTGCAGAGCATCAGCGTCGTGGAGCGTAACGCGACTTACCGCAATCTGTGCCCCTTCGGCGAGCCGCAGCTGGGGCGTCGCGGTCTCTACTCGCTGATCGGCGGGCACAACGAGAGCCAGAAAATGCAGCTGGCTCTGCTGTGGGTTCTGAACCAGTCGGACGGAACCAGGAGCCTGCTGGATATCGCCGAAACCGCTGGTCAGTCGTTTGAGCTGGTTCATCAGGCGGCAGAGGCACTTTTGCATCATCAGTTGCTGGGTGGTGTTGTAAGATGACATCACTTTGTGCGCTTTCGTGGTATGGCTGACAGCGCCCGGCACAATACTTTCTTCTTCCTGCAATACGAATTGGTGGTTCACGATGAAAGCGTCCCTGACACCGGCTTCTTCCGTGATGGTCG
>JBHADS010000628.1:0-4828 GCA_041855185.1 Lautropia sp.
CAGTGGCGTCTGGAGGCCAAGCTGCTGAATGCCACCGACCGCGACATCGAGCCCGTGGCCGGCTACCAGGATCTGGGGCGGCAGGCTTGGCTCGGGGTTCGGCTGGATACCGGCGGCCTCTGAGGCCCGCCTCTGAGCCCGGACCGATGGTAGGCCGATCCCATGCGGCGTGGCCCGGCGGGTTTTGTGGTTCGGCACCCAGCATTGCCTATGCGGGGGGCGAGGGAGCCGATGTGCTTCCCGCTCCCTCTGTCCCTCAGCCCTCCTGCCCCTCAGCCCTCAGCTCTTCAGCTCTCAGCTCTTCAGCCGAGGATCTCCCAGAGCAGCCGCAGCGCGAACAGCATCAGCAGCGCGCCCATGAGGCGCTCGAACCAATGGCCCAGGCGCATGAACAGTGCCCGCACACGCTGTGTCGAAAAGAAACTGGCCACCAGCGAGAACCAGATCGCGTTCACCATGATCATCCACAGGCCGTAGCCGATCTGCGCCCACATCGGTGTCCGGGCGCTGACGACCGAGGTGAAGATCGCCAGAAAGAACAGCGTCACCTTCGGGTTGGTGGCATTGGTCAGAAAGCCCATCGAGAACAGCTTGAGACTGCTGTGCGGGACCGTGGGGGGCGGACGACGCTCCACGCCGCGTTCGGCCTCCCGGGGGCTTTCGGCGGACTCCGAGCGTGGGACAGCGGGGGCGGCCAGACTGCCCGTCCCGTCCGCAGGCCGCGCACGCAGCATCTGCCAGGCGATGAACATGATGTAGGCCGCGCCCAGTCCGCGTGCCACGTTCAGCAGCCAGGGGGTGGTGTGCATCAGGGCGCCGACGCCCAGCACGGTATAGAGCACATGCAGCGCCAGCCCGGCAGCAATGCCCAGCGCCACCCAGATGCCGGCGGCGCGTCCGTTGCGCACACTCTGGCTGACCACGAGGGTGAAGTCAGGTCCCGGCGCGGCCATGGCCACAAAATGAACCGAGGCCAGCGTCAGGAATTCGGCGAGCAGGGGAGGGGAGGACATGGGGCGGGTGAGGGCGGTGGCCGCGATGGCTGGGCTGGGCGGATGGAGCGTGCAGTGCATAGTAAGGGGCCATGCAGCGCTGACCAATCCGGGCCGGACTGCACGCTGGCGCGGCAATGTCCCGATGATAGTGGAAGGGATGCCCGGTGTTCACGCCAGCTCGCAGCGCCTATCCGCCTCGGCTTGCGGCGGCCTCGGCAGCCCCGGCGGTTTCAGCTGGAGGGAAAAAGCAGAGCGCAGGGTTCGGGAGAGCTGTCTAGAGAGCAGAAGGGCGGCGCAGCGGTGTGCGGGATCTGCGGGGCGCCTCATCGTTCGGGCTGGGACGGTCTGGACCCATCCGTGTGGGGCGTCATTGCCAGGCATGAAAAAAGCCAGATCAGGCACCTGTCCTGTCTGGCTTGCAGGCGGCTTTGGGACCGTGCAGTGGGGGGCGGACGCTGTGTGCCCCGCCGAATGGGGCCCGCCCTCGTGCGTCGGATGTGCTACGCCGGCCTCGTATGCCCCGCCTTGGGGCTGAGGCCGGGCTGCTTCGTCGGGCGCCCGTTCAGCCCATGTTGATGATGCAGGTGCTCTTGTCGCCTTCGAGTACACCCGTGCCCCAGGCGGGGTCGGTATTGGTCTGCTCGATGCGCAGGCTGTTGTTCGCGGAATCGAAGCGGAACAGGACACGTTGATAGCCGGTGTCCGATGTCCGGGTGCCGTTGAACAGGATGAAGCTGTTGCCGCCCATGTGGGCATGGGTGAAGTGGTTGGGCACGGGTGTGGCGGCGCCGTGGGCTTCACCGGGGTTGAAGCTGCTGAGAATGGTCGCGTCGTTGATGTGCCGGATGTGTCCATTCCATTCGATCGATGTGAAGCACATCTTGCCATCGGCGTTCTTGCCGTAATAGAGACCGGCCAGGCAGCGATACATCTCCAGGTCGTTGCTTTCGTCGATGACAGGGCAGCTCTGGCTGTAGTAGCTGACGAGATCCTTGCCGCTCAGCGACACATAGGCCTGACGCATGGTGGCTTTCTGCTCGTCAGTCGTCGACGCAAAACGCGATGAGGACAACCAGTCGCCGTTGTCGGCAGCAAGCGAGGTCGTGTCCAGTCCCACGACCAGCATCTTTCTGCCCGGATTGACCGTGGGGCCTTCCTGCAGAGCCAGTGCTTGCGAGAGGGCGGTTGCCGTCATGTCCTGCTGGGCCAGGCGTTGACGCTCGGCTTCGGCTGCAGCAGCAGCGGCTGTCAGTTGCTCCTGGGAGAGCTGCAGGTATTGTGTCTGGTCCTGCTGCGTGCTTTCCGCGCTGATTTCGTCGGTGCTGCCTGCGGCAGCCGTCGCATCGTAGGATTTGGTGTCAATCGGGCCGTTGCCGCAGGCGCCCAGGGTACCGAGAACCAGAGCGCTGGCGCTCAGCAGTGTGGCGCGTTGAAAGAAGCGATATGTTGTCTGCTTGCTCATGGACATGTTCGATGGATTGGACGATGGACCACCCAGGGCGTGGCCTTGGCCCCCTGGGGGCTCAGTTGACCCGGGCATCCTAGGGGGCGTGAGAGATCGTTTCATCGATGAAGCGCCTGTTCGGTTGCTGCGTGCCGGCAGACGGCTCTTGAGTACGCGAGCCCGGCGTTTTGGTGTGCGGATGTGCGCGAGGGGGCAAACGAAGCTACGCCGAGAGGCAGAGCCATGCTCCCGTGAGGGGCGCTGCCGTGATGACAGAGGAGATGGGCTGATGTCTGCCGTGTTCCTCTGTGATGCTGCTTTGGGGGCAGCAAAGCAGCTGGAGGAGAAAAGCAGAGCGCAGGGGGAGGGAGCTGTCTAGAGAGCAGAAGGGCGGCGCAGCGGCGTGCGGGATCTGCGGGATGCCTCGTCGTTCGGGCCGGGACGGTCTGGACCCATCCGTGTGGGGCGTCATCGCCAAGCATGAAAAAAGCCAGATCAGGCACCTGTCCTGTCTGGCTTCTGAAAACCTGGTCGGGGTGAGAGGATTCGAACCTCCGGCCTCTACGTCCCGAACGTAGCGCTCTACCAGGCTAAGCTACACCCCGAAAATCTGATCCTGCAGATTGTAGCGGCTAAAAGCACTTTCTGCAGCATGGAACCGGACTTTCCGTTGTCTGGCGTACCCGAAAACTTTCGGGCGGCTGCCCAGACGATCACATCCAGCCGGCTCCCATCTCTCATTTGTTGCGAGAGACTGAATAAGCCAATAAGTATAGCAAAGCTTCTTTGTGTTGCGAAGCGGGGATGCTGTTCAGTGCTTCCCGTGCCTGTTGCGCTTCCCGTTCGGCCAGCTGGCGTGCGTAGTTCAGGGCATCGCAGCGCTGGATGGCCTGGTGGATACGGTCGAAGTGCTCGGTTTCTCCCTGCAGGATGGCCTGACGGACGACTTCCCGATCTTCTTCGTTGCCGGCTGCCATCACCCGGATCAGCGGCAGAGTGGCTTTGCCTTCACGCAGATCGTCGCCGATGTTCTTGCCCAGGGTGGCGGTTTCACCCGAGTAGTCGAGTACGTCGTCGATGATCTGGAAGGCGGTGCCCAGATGCCGTCCGTAGGCCGCAGCCGCCTGTTCCTGCTCCGGCGTGGCGCCTGCCAGAATGGCGCCGATGCGCGCCGAAGCTTCGAACAGCTTGGCGGTCTTGTAGCGGATTACCTGCAGATAGGCGGCTTCGTCCACATCGGGGTCGTTGCAGTTGAGCAGCTGCAGCACTTCGCCTTCGGCGATGACATTGGTGGCATCGGCCAGCGTCTTCAGGATGCTGATCTGCTCGACCTCGACCATCATCTGGAAGGAGCGCGAGTAGAGAAAGTCGCCAACCAGCACCGAGGCGGCATTGCCGAACTGGGCATTGGCAGTCGGGTGGCCCCGGCGCATCGTGGATTCGTCGACGATGTCGTCGTGCAGCAGGGTGGCGGTATGAATGAATTCGACCACGGCAGCCATCAGCCAGTGATGACCGGCTTCTCGATGGGCGGGGTCATCGCCATGTCCCAGTGCGCGGGCAAACAAGGTCAGCAGAACCGGGCGGAGCCGTTTGCCACCGGCGCCGATGATGTAGCTGGCAATGGTCCGGATCAGCACCACGGGGCTGTCCAGACGTTCCTTGATGACCCGATCGACTTCGGCGAGATCTTTGGCGATGATCGGATAGGCGTCGTAGGGGTTCAAGATCGTTACGGCGTGAGCGGGGCCGGGGGCTTCGACGGGCGTTGGCCGGCAGGGGGCCGTCCTGCCGGGCAGCCCTTGTCCTGTCCGGAAAACGTGGTGTCCCGGCCGGGGTCTGAAAAGCAATGATTATAGGGGGTGCACGGAAGTTGTCGCAGTATCCGGTGTTCCTGGCGCCGTGTCATGCGCTGGGCAGCCCTTACGCTGCCGCCCGAAGCCCGTTCTGATCGTGCTGCCGGGCTTGCCGGAGTGACTGTTCGGGGATGGGCGGCGCCGAATGAGGCCACGGAAGCCCCCGTCTGGAGCGCCACCAGGTCACACACCCCGGCGTGGAGGTCATCGGGCTTCTGATCGGGCGTGCGGCATGCGGCATGAAGCGCTGGCGAGGTTTCAGCTCGTGCCGCCGTGTGTGAATGTTGACGCTAGGTTGACCGGGTTCTATACTTTCAGGTTACGCTTTCCGTAGTGTGGGGGCGTGTTTTCAGGAGCTTTCAATGTACGCGGTCATAAAAACCGGTGGCAAGCAATACAAGGTTGCTGCTGGCGAAAAACTCAAAGTAGAACAGATACCCGCAGACATCGGAGCAGGCATTGAGATCGACCAGGTGTTGGCCGTCTACGACGGCGACAAGGTGTCGATCGGCGCACCGCTGGTCGCGGGCGCA
>JBHADS010000629.1:0-4327 GCA_041855185.1 Lautropia sp.
AGGGGATCGTTTTCAGTCTGTGACGAGGTGAAAATGAATGCCTGTCTGACTGCGCTGCGTGTGCCGGCAGCGCTTGGCATCGGTGGATGTCTGGCTTTGCTTTCGCAATGGGCTGTTGCCTCGGATTTGAAGCATGATCCTGGCTTCTTTCCCAGGCCCGCTCCGGCGGTACTGCAGCCGCCGTCCGCGCCGCTGGTGCCGCTGCGGCTGGAATATCTGAATGGGGATCGATCCCTGCCGACCCTGATCGCCAGGGCCAGCAGCCAGCCGGGACAGGAGCATCAGCTGCGCTTCGAGTACGAGAAGGCGGGGGACAGGTGGCGGGTGCTGAGTTTGACCGAGAGCGGCTACACCCGCGGGGAGCGGGTGCAGCGCAGCATCCGGCTGCACTACGATGGCAAGGGCAAGGTCCAGTTCGTCGACGGGCCGCTGCCGGGCAGCAAGGACAGCTTCAAACTCGAATGGCCTGCCGAGGGGATGAATCCTGCCAGGGACGAAGTCAGCTGGCCGCGGGTCTGGAATGCCCTGCCGCAGCTGACGCCCACGGACTCCTATCGCCAGTGGATGTGGATGTTGCTGGCCTGGGTGGATCGGTATGGACAGGTTCGGGCTCCCGCTGCAGAAGCAGTCGCGGCGGGCGCGCAGACCACGCCCTCTGCTTCAGCCCAAGGCCCGCTTCACGCTGCCTCGCCGCACCTGGCAACGCCGACATCCCCTGTTCCGCGACCACAGGACGTGCGGGTTCGCTGGTTCTATGATGATCTCAATCGCCTGATCAGCTGGACCTCGGTCGATGTAGGCACGTTTCATGGCTTCTACGATGAGGCCGATCGGATGGTGCTCGGCAGCATGAGCAGTGGCATCAGGATGAGTACCAGCTGGGATGCCTTTGACCGACCGCTCGAAAGGGTGGTCACTGCGCCAAAAGGCTTCGAGGAGCGGACGACCTGGCATTACAGGGGCAAACAACTGCGAGAAGTGCGTTCGCCGAACAGCACCGAAAGCTATCGCTACGACTGGGAAGGAAGGATGACCGAGCGTGTCACGACGGTGCATCCGGTGGGCAGCGCTGGCAGGACGCAGCGCTTTGTCACGCGTTTTGAGTATCCGAAAGAGAAGACGGACCAGAGGCCCGTGGCTGTCGAACTGCCCAATGGTGCAAGGCTGCGCTGGCATCGGGGAGGTCAGTGGCAGGCTGTCCATGCGGACAATTTTCGTATTGGGCCGGGCAAGGAGGATCTGCTGACCAAGTTGAGCCAACGGTTCATGCCGAAGGAGCGGCGAGGGGATACGAGCTGGTTGCAGGAAAACGGTGATGGCCTCGTGACCGCGTTCAACCTGGATGGCGGCATGCAGCCGCGGGCATTTGCCACGGTGCTGCCCGCAGCGGGGCAATCGGAGCGGCAGGCGCTGAGTCAGCAGACATTTCAGTATCGGCCGGACGGCAGACTGGAGACTTTCGTGACCTCGCGGCACAGGGAAGCCTTTGCCTATGACTCGGCCGGCCGGCTGATCATCGCCGAATGGCATCCCCGCCCAGCGACGGGGGAGGGAGAGGCATCGGGTCTGCCGGAGGGTGTTGTCGGGATGTCCGGGCCGCTGCGGATGGACTGGTGGTATGCCTATGACGAGCTGGGCAATCGGATCTTCAGCAAGCGGGACCAGCGATTCGCCGCCGAACGCTCGGCGAGCTTTGTTCCGGGCACCAACCGCTACGCCAATCTTCCCTACACGGCGACGGGTCTGCCTCTGCGCTGGGAGGAGTGGTCGCTGAAGTGGGACCCACTTGAGCGGCTCGAACGGGTCAAGCATCGGGACGGGCGGGAGATCCGCTATTTCTACAATCATCGGGGCGAGCGCATCGCCCGCCAGCAGGGCAGTGACTGGCGTTTCTACGCGTATCGCGATGGGCAGATTTTTGCCGAAGTGGGTACATCGAGGCCGGTGATGCGGGTCTGGTGGTATGAAGGCGGTATCCCGGTCTTGCTGATCGACGAGCGGGACGAGGCGACCGCCAGGCGCCTGGCCGAGGAGTGGTCCGCACAGACGCCCAAGGAGATCGAGGAATGCGTCTGCAATCGATCGGCACGGTATCGGGTTCGCTGGATTCATACCGATCAGCGCGGAATGCCCTATGCCTTGCTCGATCGTGAGCGGAACCTGAGCTGGAGCCTGTGGACCGGACCCTTTGGCGAGCAGCTCCGGGATACACGGCAAGCCCTGCAGCGGCAGGTGTCGCGCTCGGCAGCTGGCAGCGAGGCAAACTGGCACCACGAAGACCCACTGAACCGCTTCCCGGGGCAATGGGTGGACCACGAAACCGGGCTCTACTTCTCGCGCCGCGGCGATTACGACCCGGAAAGCGGGCGTTACCTGGTGCCGCAGGTGGACGTGGGGCCGACGGACAACCCCTATCTGTTCATGGCGGGCAATCCAATGCAGGGAACCGTGAGATTCTTGATGGCGCAGCCTTCGCTGGATGACTGATGTGGATGGGCGGGCAGCTTGCCAGCCCGCCTGCCTGGCCGCCTTACTGCCCGTCCTGCTTGCCGAGGGCGGCCTCGATGGTTTCGCCGATCATCTCGGCGGTGGCGGCCGAGAGCGTCCAGCCCAGGTGGCCGTGGCCGGTGTTGTAGAACACGCAGGGGGATTTGCCGCGGATCACGCGCGGCATCAGATCCGGCATCATCGGCCGCAGACCGGCCCAGGGCACGACGCTGCGGGTGTTGACGCCGGGGAAGCAGTCCTTGACCCAGTTGATCAGCGGCTGGATGCGGTCGGCGCGGATGTCTCGGTTGATGCCGTTGAACTCGGCGGTGCCGGCGACGCGGAAGCGGCTGTCGCCGAGACGGCTTGTCACCAGCTTGGTTTCGTCGTCCAGCAGGCTGACGATGGGGGCGGCGGCGCGGCTCTGTTCGTCGTTGAGGTTGACGGTGATCGAGTAGCCCTTGACCGGGTAGACATTGATCCGGTCGCCCAGGGTGGTGGCGAGGCGGCGGCTGTTGACGCCGGCGCAGACCACGATGCCGTCGTAGTTGTTGGTGCTGATTTCTCCGTTGTGCTCGGAGACGATCTGGGCGCGGGTGCCATCGGTCGACAGGGTGATGGACTTGACCTCGGTGTCGTACAGGCACTTGGCGCCACGCCGGGCCACGGCATCGGCCAGGCCGTTGGTGAACTTGTGGATATCGCCGGTCGAGTCGCTTTCGGTGAAGTAGCCGCCGTAGTAGGTGCCGGCCAGCGTCGGCTCGATGGCGCGCATTTCTTCGGGGGTGACGGGGCGCCGTTCCAGCCCGCCCTGGGCGAGCAGCTTGGAGACCTTGCCGGCGTGCTCGAAGCCCGCCTTGTTGCGATAGATGTGCAGGATGCCTTTTTTCTTCAGATCGAAGTCGATCTGCTCGGCTTCGGCCCAGGCGAACAGGTGCTGTCGCGCCTGGATGGCCAGCCGGGTGGTGTCGATGGTGTTCTTCTGGTAGTTGGGAATCGCGCGCAGGAACTCGGCGAGCCAGGAGAGCTTGTGCCAGCTGGGCTTGGGATTCAGCAGCAGCGGGGCATCGGCCTTCAGCATCCACTTCAGTCCCTTGACCACCGTGGACGCATGGTTCCAGACCTCGGCATTGGAGGCCGACAACTGGCCGCCGTTGGCAAAGGAGGTTTCCATGGCGGCATAGCGGTGCCGCTCGTACAGGGTGACATCGAAACCGCGCATGCGCAGCGCGTAGGCCGTGGTGACACCCGTGATACCACCGCCGATGACAGCGATCGATTTCATGATTGACTCAGCTCCGTCATGTCGAAGGAGAACCCCGTTGGGCGCCTGGCTGCGGCGAGCAGGCCGATGGATTGTACGCCTGCAACGGGATGCCCCCTCTGTGCAGAACCTGAGAGATTCACAGCCGGCGGCCACGGCGATCGTCGCAGGGCGAAGACCGGAACGGAAACCATGCTGTTTGCTCCTTCGGTATGGCGGCTGACAATGACGGCCGACAGTTCTTCAGAGTACGATGCAAGATGCGCTGCCGGTCCTTTTGCCTGAGAGTTTCCGGGGCGGTTGCTCCTTCGGCGCTGTGGCGGCCGGGGCCGCCCGCAGTCTCTCCCGACAGGCATCTGACTACGCCGGAGCGTGCCGCCTCGCCATTGCTGGGCGTTGGGGCTTGTGCCGACGCATCGAATGCGCGCACGCTCTGACCATAGCCGACTAGTGTATAGTGGATCGGATCTGTTGTTGTATGAGAAATGTCTCCCGGCGCCGCCTGGCAACCCGGCCCAGATGGCCGGTGCGAGTACTTGGCTCTGCATCCGTTGCCAGGGGCCAGGCGGGCCTCCG
>JBHADS010000630.1:0-5563 GCA_041855185.1 Lautropia sp.
CCCATGAGTTCCTGATCCCGAAAGAGAAGCACGTGCTGGTGCACGATGGTCAGGTGGTCAACAAGGGCGAGATGATCGTCGACGGCCCGGCCGATCCGCACGACATCCTGCGTCTGCTGGGCATCGAGGCGCTGTCGCGCTACATCGTCGACGAGGTGCAGGATGTCTACCGTCTGCAGGGCGTGAAGATCAACGACAAGCACATCGAGGTGATCGTTCGCCAGATGCTGCGTCGGGTGGTCGTGACCGCGCCGGGTGGCACCAACTTCATCGTCGGCGAGCAGGTCGAGCGCAGCGAGATTCTCGATGCCACCGACAAGATGAATGCCGAAGGCAAGCTGCCGCCGGCCTATGACAACATCCTGCTCGGTATCACGAAGGCGTCGCTGTCCACCGATTCGTTCATCTCGGCGGCTTCCTTCCAGGAAACCACCCGCGTGCTGACCGAAGCGGCGATCATGGGCAAGCGCGACGATCTGCGTGGCCTGAAGGAGAACGTCATCGTCGGTCGTCTGATTCCGGCAGGTACGGGTCTGGCCTATCACAAGGCCCGTCACGACAAGGAATCGGTCGAGGCGCAGGAAGCCGCCGCACTGGCGGCTGCCGAGGCAGCCTTCTCGATGCCCTCGGATTCCTCGCTGGTGTCGGACGACAGTGCAGCCAGCCGTGCCGCCATGGATCTGAACGCGCTGTTCGGCGCGTCCGACGTGGTGCCGGCGCCCGAGGCGCCGATCTCCGAAGGGGGCATGTCGACCGAGGAGTGAGGCGATCGGTCCCGGCAGGGCCGGGGCCGCAGGGGCGCAGCGGAGGCGGCGCCCGGGCGTCGCTGTACGGCCACGGCCCGGATGCTGCTCTCCGGGCTTTGCTCCCGATGCGTGTCCTCCACCAACCGCTCTGCGCAGGCAGGGCGGTTTTTTTTTGACCAAAACCCGACAAGAAAGCAGGGGAAACGGTAAACAATCGTGAGTATTTCGGCGCCAAATAGGCGTAATTGCTGCAAGATGATAAGTTTTTCGATAATCGTACCGTTGGTTACAATTTAATGCGCACTGGCGATGATCGACACCGGACTTCGCTGTCAAATCGATGACAGGGCACGCTGATTGTTCTCATTCTTTTCTTATCGAATCCGCCCCCGCCCTTCCCGCTGGATGGCTGCGCACCTGATCGCGTGATGCCTCTGGAAGACTTGGCCCCTTTTCGGGCCGATGCGCCGGGATCGTGTGCCGGCTGGAGCGGGTCCCTTGCTGTCAGGAGTGTTTGCAAATGTCCTACGCCGTCGTCATCGAGCAGCGCGGCTCGTGGTTCCGCGCCTATGTTCCCGACCTGCCGGGTTGTGCGGCCACGGGCAACAGCCTCGCCGAAGCCGAGGCCGCGGTCCGGGAGATGATGCGGGTCTTTCCCGCCAGCCGCCCGGAGCCAGGCCGTGCCAGCAGCGCATCGGTGCCTGCGCCCGCACCGGGTTATCTCTGGGTCAGCCCGGCGTCGGCCTGATCGCCGTCGGCGCGCGCATGAAACTGTATGTCCCCGTACTGCCCCTGGAACGGTTTGCTGGCAAGGCGCGGCGGCTCGGAAACGCCGGGTGCCTTGTCAGGTGCGGAAACGCCGGCGGCGCACGGTTGCGGGGCCGGCTCGTAGGGAATGCGTCGCAGGATGCTCCGGGCGCGCCTGCTGCGGCGCCGTCGCCTGTCCGTCGGGCGGCAGCCTCAGCGTTGACGCCCCGGATCAATTACTTTTATACTTCTCACCTTTCTGGGGCGGAAGCATCCGCACGCCAGATGCGCTCTTTGGATGTTTCCGGGGCTTGTCCGCTCTCAGGCGGGTAGGGTCCGGTATTCGATCAAGGGGCGCCTGGCACGCGCCTCGGAAATCAACCGGTTTGCGCCGGTTATGAATCGACCAGGCAGTCGCCCTCGCGCGTTGCCATGGATTGATCATTGATCGATGCGACCAGCCGGTCGCTCCCAAATCCAAGCGTTATCAGCCATGCCAACCATCAATCAGCTCGTACGCAAGCCGCGTCAGTCCGCGGTCGTCAAGAGCAAGAGTCCCGCGCTGGAAGATTGCCCGCAGCGTCGTGGCGTCTGCACCCGCGTATACACCACCACCCCCAAGAAGCCGAACTCCGCGCTGCGTAAAGTGGCCAAGGTTCGCCTGACCAACGGTTTCGAGGTCATCTCGTACATCGGCGGTGAAGGCCACAACCTGCAGGAGCACTCGGTCGTTCTGATCCGTGGTGGTCGTGTGAAGGACTTGCCGGGTGTGCGTTACCACATCGTCCGCGGCTCGCTCGACCTGCAGGGCGTCAAGGATCGTAAGCAAGCACGTTCCAAGTACGGTGCAAAACGGCCCAAGGCCAAGTAATCACCGTTATTTCATGCCAGATCCACGACATCGGCCCGCCCAGCTGCGGTGCTGTCGGGGTCGGTACGGGTGGTCAGGGCAGATGGCCTGCGATGGGCGCAGGTCGGTGTCGGTCCATCCAGTAAGCGGCTTCACCATGGACGGCCTTCAGGCCAAAAAGTCGTGAAGTCAGGGATCGGGGGCTTTCTGCCCGCACATCCCAGCTGAATGTCACTCAGAGGAAAATATGCCACGTCGTCGCGAAGTACCGAAGCGCGTGATCCTGCCGGATCCGGTCTATCACAATGAAGAAGTCGCCAAGTTCATCAACGTGCTGATGCTCTCCGGCAAGAAAGCCGTCGCAGAACGCATCCTGTACGGCGCCTTCGAGATCATCCGCAGCAAGTCCGGCAAGGACCCGATCGAAGTCTTCCAGGTTGCGTTGACCAACTCCCGTCCGATGGTCGAGGTCAAGAGCCGTCGGGTTGGTGGTGCCAACTACCAGGTGCCTGTCGAGGTTCGTCCTGTCCGTCGTACCGCACTGGCCATGCGCTGGTTGCGTGAGGCTGCCAAGAAGCGCAGCGAAAAATCGATGGGCCAGCGTCTGGCCAACGAACTGATGGAAGCCGCCGAGAACCGCGGTGGCGCTGTGAAGCGCCGCGACGAGGTTCACCGCATGGCTGATGCGAACCGCGCGTTCTCTCACTTCCGCTTCTGATCGCCGTCGTCGACGGCAACCAAGGACACCCGTCCTGCTGCCCCTTGCACCGGACTGGCTTCGCCCCGCCATGAGCGGGGTCCGGTCAGTCCCGTGCTTCAATGCCTTACTCAAGGATTCACCATCATGGCTCGCAAGACTCCCATCGAGCGCTACCGGAATATTGGTATTTCGGCCCACATCGATGCTGGAAAAACCACGACTACCGAGCGCATCCTGTTCTACACCGGCGTCAACCACAAGCTGGGTGAAGTGCACGATGGCGCAGCTACCACCGACTGGATGGAGCAGGAGCAGGAGCGTGGCATCACCATTACTTCGGCTGCCGTAACCACCTTCTGGAAGGGGATGGATCTCTCCTATCCGGAACACCGCATCAACATCATCGACACCCCGGGACACGTCGACTTCACCATCGAAGTCGAGCGTTCGATGCGCGTGCTCGACGGTGCCTGCATGGTGTACTGCGCGGTGGGTGGCGTTCAGCCCCAGTCCGAAACCGTCTGGCGTCAGGCCAACAAATACAAAGTGCCCCGTCTGGCCTTCGTCAACAAGATGGACCGGACCGGTGCGAATTTCTTCAAGGTCTACGAGCAGATGCGTACCCGTCTGCGCGCGAACCCTGTTCCCGTCGTGATCCCCATCGGCGCTGAGGACAAGTTCGAGGGCGTCGTCGACCTCATCAAGATGAAAGCCATCATCTGGGACGAAGCTTCCCAGGGGATGAAGTTCGAGTACAAGGACATCCCGGCCGAACTGGCTGGTCCCGCCGCCGAATGGCGCGAGAAGATGGTCGAAGCGGCCGCCGAGTCGGACGAAGACCTGATGAACGAGTACCTCGAGAACGGTGATCTGCCCGAGGACAAGATCAAGGCCGGTCTGCGCAAGCGCACCATTGCCAACGAAATCCAGCCGATGCTCTGCGGCACCGCCTTCAAGAACAAGGGCGTGCAGCGGATGCTGGATGCCGTCATCGACTTCCTGCCCTCGCCGGTGGAAATTCCGCCGATCGAAGGCGAGACCGAGGACGGCGAGCACGTCATCCGCAAGGCCGACGACAACGAGAAGTTCGCTGCGCTGGCATTCAAGCTGATGACCGACCCCTTCGTGGGCCAGCTGACCTTCGTGCGCGTGTACTCGGGCGTTCTGAACTCCGGTGACACCGTGATCAACGCCACCCGTGGCAAGAAGGAACGGATCGGTCGTCTGCTGCAGATGCACGCCAACAACCGGGAAGAGATCAAGGAAGTGCGCGCCGGCGACATCGCCGCCGTGGTGGGTCTGAAGGACGTGACCACCGGCGAGACGCTGACTGACGTGGCTGCCCCGATCATCCTGGAGCGGATGGTGTTCCCCGAGCCGGTGATCCGTCAGGCCGTCGAGCCGAAATCGAAGGCCGACCAGGAGAAGATGGGTCTGGCGCTGGCACGTCTGGCCGCCGAAGATCCGTCCTTCCGTGTGCACACCGACGAAGAGTCGGGCCAGACCATCATCGGTGGCATGGGTGAGCTGCACCTGGAGATCATCGTCGACCGGATGAAGCGTGAATTCAACGTGGAAGCCAACGTCGGCAAGCCGCAGGTTGCCTACCGCGAGACCATCCGCAAATCGGTCGAGAATGCCGAGGCGAAGTTCGTCAAGCAGTCCGGTGGCCGTGGTCAGTATGGTCACGTCGTGCTCAAGCTCGAACCGCTGGAGCCGGGCGGCCCTGGCTTCGAGTTCGTCGACGCCATCAAAGGTGGCGTGGTGCCGCGCGAATTCATTCCTGCGGTCCAGAAGGGTATCGAAGACACGCTGCCTTCTGGCGTGCTGGCCGGCTACCCGGTCGTGGACGTGAAGGTCACGCTGCACTTCGGTTCCTACCACGACGTGGACTCGAACGAAAACGCCTTCAAACAGGCGGGTTCGATGGCGTTCAAGGAAGGTATGCGCAAGGCCAACCCGGTTCTGCTGGAGCCGATGATGGCCGTCGAAGTCGAAACACCGGAAGACTATGCCGGTACCGTGATGGGCGACCTGTCCTCGCGGCGCGGCATGATCCAGGGCATGGAAGACATGGTGGGTGGCGGCAAGCAGATCAAGGCCGAGGTGCCCCTGGCCGAGATGTTCGGCTATGCAACCACACTGCGTTCGCTGACGCAGGGTCGCGCCACGTACACTATGGAATTCAAACAATATGCCGAAGCGCCGAAGAACGTCGCCGAGGCCGTGATCGCTGCACGCACCAAGTGAAAACCGACATCCGCCGAGGCCATTGCTGTGCCGCGGCGGATGTGAAGCAACACGGAGGCGCAGATCGGAATGTTCCGGTCGGCGCCTTCGCAACACGACAATCTCGATTGAAAGAATCAGGAGTGAACTGAAAAATGGCAAAGGGTAAGTTTGAGCGTACCAAGCCGCACGTGAACGTGGGCACGATTGGTCACGTGGACCATGGCAAGACGACGCTGACGGCGGCGATTGCGACGGTGCTGTCGAAGAAGTTCGGTGGCGAGGCGAAGG
>JBHADS010000631.1:0-3138 GCA_041855185.1 Lautropia sp.
CCCGGCCGGCGCGGGTGGTCAGCCTGATCGTCTCGGACGTGCCCGGCGATGATCCGGCGGCGGTCGCCTCCGGCCCGACCATTGCCGACCCCTCCACCCGGGAGCAGGCGCGCGAGATCGTCGAGCGCTACCGGATCGAGCTGCCGCCGGCGGCGCAGGCCGTGCTGCAGACGCCGAAACTCGACCGCGCGGCGCATCCCGACGACGAGGTGAAGGTCATCGCCGCGCCGATGATGGCGCTGGAGGCGGCAGCCACGGCCGCCCGGCAGGCCGGTCTGCACCCGCTGATCCTCGGTGATGCCCTCGAAGGCGAGGCGGCGCAGATGGGGCAGGTGCTGGCAGGCATTGCGCGCTCGGCCCGCCGCTTCGGCCATCCGGTCGGTGCACCCGCTGTGCTGCTGTCGGGCGGCGAAGGCACCGTCACCATCGGTCCAGACGGGGCCGGGCGGGGCGGGCGCAACACCGAATCCCTGCTGGCGATGGCGCTGGCCCTGTCGGCCGAACCGGATATCTGGGCGCTGGCCTGCGACAGCGACGGCATCGACGGCATGCAGGATGCGGCCGGTGCGATCATCACCCCCGACACCCTGGCGCGCGCCCATGATGCCGGCCTGGACGCCCGCCGCATCCTGCGGCGGCACGACAGCTACACCCTGTTCGACACCCTCGGCGATCTGGTCGTCACCGGCCCCACCGGCACCAACGTCAACGACATCCGCGCGATTCTGGTGGGTTAGGCGTGGTTTCTCGCTACGTTGCTGCCGTCAAAACCACGAGACAGGTATGGGTCCATCGCTCAAGAAAGACATCAAGGTCGTTCTACATCAAGGTCGTCTTTTTCGATATCGACGACACCATCCACAGCAAGGTCGCGGGCTGGGCAGCGAGAGGCAAGTGACCCCTGGCTGAGCGAGGTCGATGGAGGTCGTCATGATGCATCGATGGCGCCAGTTCGTCGGCACGTAGTGCTGCGTTCAGTCCTGATAGTGATAACGGCAGGAAAGCACGATCAGTTCCTCATCGGCAGCGCGATAGACGAGGCGATTGACCTGATCGATGCGGCGGGACCAGTAGCCGGACAGGTTGCCGACCAGTGGCTCGGGTTTGCCCGTTCCGGAAAAGGGTGTGCGACTGCTTTCCGTCAACAGCAGATTGATCCGCTTGAGTGTCTTGCGATCCTGGCTGTGCCAGTAGACATAATCGTGCCACGACGAAGGCAGGAACTTGATCGCGCGGCTCATGGTTCCAGCAATTCGCGGCTTTCTGCTTTCCCTGCCTGGTCTTCGGCGATGGCTTTCATCAGCTGCTTCGCGTTGGCCGGGCTGCTGAGCAGGTGCAGCGTTTCCATGATGCTGTTGTAGCTCGACTCCGACAGAATCACGGCATTCTCGCCATCCCGGCGATGGATCAAGGTGGCGTCGCAATCGGCGACGACGCGATCGATGACGTTCTTGAACTGGCTGCGTGCTTCACTGAAGCTGACGACCTGCATGGTGATGGCCTGTGCGTTGTTATCTGACTTGTACAGAATATTGTACAAATCAGCGATTCAGGTCGTCAAACATC
Organism: Lautropia sp.; assembly: GCA_041855185.1. Lineage (GTDB taxonomy): Bacteria > Pseudomonadota > Gammaproteobacteria > Burkholderiales > Burkholderiaceae_E > Lautropia. Next base: position 1,567 of record JBHADS010000631.1, read on the forward strand.
GGCTGACCGCCCGCCGATGCCTGGCAAGTATCCGCTTCTATGTCGAGCGAAAGGGGGCTCAGCGCAGGATCACCGGCTCCGGATGCAGGTGCACGCCGAAGCGCTCGAAGACGCTGTGCTGGATGCGTTCGGCCAGCCCGAGGATCTGGGCGCCGGTGGCCTGTCCGTGGTTGACCAGCACCAGCGCATGCTGGGGCGAGACCCCGGCATCACCATCGCGGTAGCCTTTCCAGCCGCAGGCGTCGATCAGCCAGCCGGCCGAGAGCTTGTAGTGCGTGATGGCCGATGTGCTCGCCGGGGCGTCTGCCGGATTGACGGACTGTGCGTCGTGGCTGTCATTCCGTCCTGCAACAGCTGGGCCGCCAGCGTCCGCCACAGGGTGAGCGGGAAGTGCAGGGTGCTGCGCCCGCAATGCATGCAGTGTGCCGGCATCCACCACCGGGTTGTGAAAGAAGCTGCCGGCATTGCCGAGTACGGCCGGGTCGGGCAGCTTGCGGCGGCGGATCGCCTCGACCGCATCGGCCACCTGCGTGGCGCTCAGGGGCGCGTCGGCCGGTTGTGGCCGAGACGGGGGCTGCGGATCGGATGCTGGCCGCGTCGCAGGATCTCGCGCTTGTTGCGCCTCCAGCGTCGCCGCCAGTTCCCCATAGCCCAGGCGCGGCTCAAAGCGGCGTGACAGCCGCAGCCGCACCGACAGGATCAGCCAGTCGCGTCCGGCCGGGGTCTTGAAGAAGCTCTGCCGATAACCGAAGGCGCAGGCGGCGGCGGCAAAGCGCCTGTGCTCGCCGCTTGGCAGGTGGACGGCCTCGACCGAATCGATCCGTTCGCCGACCTCGACCCCGTAGGCGCCGATGTTCTGCAAGGGGGCCGCGCCAACCCGGCCCGGAATCAGCACGAGGTTCTCCAGCCCGCTGTAGCCTTCGGCGAGACTCCAGCGCACGGTGTCGTGCCAGATCTCGCCGGCCGCGACATCGATCAGCACGCTGTCACCTTCCTGCCCGAGCAACTGGCGCCCCTGCGTGCGCACCTGCAGCACCGGCTCGTCCAGATCGCGGGCCAACAGCATGTTGCTGCCCCCGCTCAGGATCAGCGGCCGCTTGCCGCAGGCCCGGGCTTCGGCGTCCAGCGCGGCCAGCAGTGCATCGAGTTGCCCGCTGTGTTCGAGCGTGTAGACCACGCGGGCCTGCGCGGCGATGCCGAAGGTGTTGAAGGGCTTGAGGTTCAGCTGGTGCCGGATAGGGAGATTCATGGGCAAAGGGGGGACGGCGCGTGCCTCAGCTCGGCAGATAGGACAGCCGCACGTAGATCGGCGCGAAGGCTTCGGCCTGGGTGATCTGCAGCAGACTCTCGCGGGCCAGCTCCAGCATGGCGACGAAGGTCACTACCACCACCGCCGGCCCCTGTTCGGGGTCGAAGAGTTCGTGGAACTCCGCGAAGCGCCGGGTCTGCAGCTTGCGCAGGATCACCGACATATGCTCGCGCACCGACAGGGATTCGCGCTGCACCTGATGGTGCTGCACCAGCCTCGCGCGGCGCAGCACCTCGGCCCAGGCCGCGCGCAGGTCGTCGGGC